>JACZXM010000455.1 GCA_022571615.1 Acidobacteriota bacterium
GTGGGCGTCTGCATCTGATCGTGGATGCGTTCAACCTCACGAACAACGACATCGTTCTGGCCACCCACAACCAGATCAACTCGACCAGCTTCGACAGGATCCGTGAAGTGGAGCAAGGCCGCACCATCCGAGTCGGACTCCGTCTAGTGCTTCGTTAAAGGGGACTCGAAGCACGAGCCGTTCTTGCCTGATACGAAGCGGAACGGCGACGGACGACGGACAGGGGCCCCCGGAGCTGTTGCTCGGGGGGCCCTGTTCTGTCTGCGTCCGTTGCCGATAGAAACAACGGGGTATGCTTGCACCGTCGCCGGCCGCACCGGGCCAGCATCACCTACTGCTGAGCCAAATGCGACAGATCGATCCCTGGTTCGGACTGAGCGCTGATCAACCGCCGGCTGATGTCGTGGTGATCGGTTGCCCGTTCGAGGAGCCCCTCTCTCCACGGCTCGGAACCAGCGAGGGTCCCGAGGCCATTCGGCGCTGGTCCAGGACCTCCGAGGCGGTGACCGAGACCGGCGTTGCGTTCAGCTTGCGTGTTCACGACCGCGGCGACGCGCTGGCCGCCACTACCGACCGTGCGACCCGCTGGCAGGCAATCGAGGCAGCGGCAACGGCGGCAACGGGCGAGCATCCGGGTGCGTTCCTGCTCGGTCTGGGTGGCGATCACAGCGTAACGCCACCTCTGGTTGCTGCGATGAGACAACAGCACCGCGATCTGGGGTTCGTGATGATCGATGCGCACCCGGACGCGTTCCTCCGCTACCAGGATGAAGAGGACACCCATGCCTCGGTTCTGCCGCTGCTGTGGGATCGAGTCGGAATCGAGCCATCGGCCACTGCGTTGCTCGCGGTTCGATCCTTTGCGCCGGAGGAGATCGGCACGATGCGCCGTGCCGGCACTGTGATCACCGCGCACGAGTGGCATGCAATCGGTACCGACGCCGTGGTTGCGGGTGTCGGCGCTCGTTTGAGCGGACGTCCGTTGTACGTGTCGATCGACCTGGACGGTCTCGACCCCGCGTGCGCGCCTGGGGTCTCGTATCCGGTTGCCGGCGGGCCAGGGTCCCGCGCCGTTCTCGAGCTGCTGCGAGGGCTGTGGGACCGGTTCGACGTCCTGGCGATGGACATCGTCGAGCTCGCCCCACGGCTCGATCAACCCGCTGAAACTACCACCGCCCTCGCGGCACACCTGTGCCTGCAGGTGTTCGGCCATGTCGCCGATGCCCGCCGCCGGCGGGCCGGCAAGACAGAATCCCCTCACACAAGGACCGTTTGAACCATGGTGAAGTCATCAGCCCCAGCGAGCCGTGGTTGCCCGCTATTCCTCGTTCTACCGTTACTGGCGTTCGCGGCCACGGTGTCGTGGCCGACCGGCGCTGCGGCGCAGACAACGGGTCCGTGCAGCGCGCAGGAATACCGGCAGTTCGATTTCTGGATCGGAAGCTGGGAGGTCTATTCCCCCGACGGCAAGCGCACCGGTAACAACCGCATCGAACGGGTGCTCGGGGGTTGCGCGTTGCATGAGAGCTGGCAGTCAGCCGGAGGCGGCAACGGCCATAGCTACAGCTTCTATGATGCCGCGACCGGCAGATGGCACCAGACCTGGATCGACGGCAGCGGCCAAGCCCTGTACCTGGACGGCGGGCACAGCGGCCAGAGCATGGTTCTGGCCGACGCCACCAACCGGATCACTTGGACCCCCCTGGAGAACCGTGCCGTGCGGCAGCATTGGGAGTCCACGTCCGATGGCGGAGAGACCTGGACCACGGTGTTCAACGGTGAGTACCGTCCTACCGACGGGCTGACCGCCGCTCCGAAACCGGCCTATGAGACCGCAACCCGCGGCACCCGTCTTCTGGAAAGTCGTGATGGCGGGACCCTGATCAAGGTGCTCGTGGAGCAGTCCAACCTCGGTGGCACAGAGGTCGAGCTCGCCGAGATTGAGTTCGCTGCCAATTCACGCGGAGGCGGTCACGCACACGGCTCGGTGGAGATCTTCTATATCTTGTCCGGCGAGCTCCAACACATCGTCAACGGCGAGACCTCGTTGCTGAAACCGGGAATGGTGGGCATCGTGCGCCCGGGCGACGAAGTCGTTCATGCAGTACCGGGCAACGAGCCGTGCCGCGTCCTGGTGATCTGGGCGCCGGGAGGCGAGGTGGAACGGATCGCGCGCTTCTTCACCGAACGGCCGATCGATCACCGCTAGCTGGCCGAGTCTCGGCGCCCGGGCATCACCGCAGGCCGCCTCAGGGTTCGAACAGCGGCTACGCGCTGCACACGCAAGTGCAGGCCCGAGGTCGTCGCCAGCCAAGTGCCGTCCGGGGACATCGCCCCGAGCGGATCCCGGTATGCCACCGGTCCGATCTGCCGTACGGTCGTGACGTAACGGAGCCGCCCACTGCATGCGACTTCCTAGCGCGCGAAAGAGCCAATCTGCGAGCCCATCGTGTGTGATGCGCCAACGCTTGTCGATCCGGGCCGGCACCGACTAAAGGTCCCCGCACGGCGGATCCGCGCCTGGGGGATGCTGGCCGCGCATGGCTACCGTCCGCGAGGGAGTGAGCATAATTGCATAGTAAAAGATGTTAAAACTCTTTAAAAGTGTTGTTAGAACAGCGACCAACACCTGATAACCGGCGTCGGCGTGGTCGACGCCCTCGGAAGGAGCTCGTGTGATAACGAAAGGCCGGCGCAAGCTCCGCAACTACCTGCTGGAGCCGGGCGTCCAGCTCCGGTACGCGTTGTATTTCTTCGGGTTCAGTGTG
>JACZXM010000456.1 GCA_022571615.1 Acidobacteriota bacterium
CACCGAAATGGCCTTTGGCGTCCGGATCGTGGGCAGTGGGCTCGGCTACGGCCGCGCTGGCGCGTGGTAACCGTGGGCCGGCTAAATCGGCCACGTGTCAGCGTGCGGGTTTCGGGCAGGACGGATGCGTGCCTGCGGTGACCAAATCGGCGACGGCGCTGCGGGGATCACCACTGGTGACCAGACCCTCGCCGACGAGCACCGCGTCGGCGCCCGCACCGGCGTACGCCAACAGATCGGCGGGACCACGCACACCGGCCGCTTCCAGGCTAGCTGCCCGGTGATCTGCGAAGAGTTGTCCAGTGCATTGGGGTCGGAGATGTGCAAAATGGCAAAGGTGACACTGGCGTCAATAGTGATGGTGCAGAACAACGGTGGCGCGAGGTCGTCCTGCCATTCAACGCTGAACAGCTGGGCGTGAGGAGTGCTGGTGGCGACCGGGAGAGCGAAGTACCTGACCCGCATCGGCTGGCAGGATGCGCTGTTCGCGATGTTCCTGCTGTGGCTGACGATCTCGGCGGTCACCAACGCCCAGAGTGGCGTCGAAATGCACCGGATCTTCATGTATTGGAAGTGGTTCGTGCTGTACAAGCTGGTGGCCGCCAGCCTTGCACGCAAGGGCGAGCTACGACGGGCCGGCATGGTGATCGTGCTGTTCGCGCTGGTCATGGCGGTCGAATCGATCCAGCACATGCACAGCCCCGGTCAGCTCGGGTGGGCCGGGCAATCCCTCGGCTGGATCGACCAGGGCGCGGTGGAGGCCGGCGTCATTGGTCGAACCCGCTGGGTCGGTATCTTCGACGGGCCCGGAGTCTTCTGCGTCATCTTCACGCTGGCGCTCCCGTTCCTGCTGCGGTTCCTCGACCGTGCCTACCCGGCTTTCAAGCGTGCGACTGCGGCGGTGCTGCTGGCGCCGCTCATGCTGGCCATCTACTACACGGGTAGCCGCGGCGGCTTTCTGGCGACGTTGGCGATCCTCGGGATGCACTTTGGCGCCCGCACCAAGATTTCGTTGACCAAGCTCGCGGTGGTGGGAGTGTTGCTGGTGGCCGTGTTCGCTACGGCGCCCGCCTACATGATCAGCATGTACGACCAGAACCGCTCGGCGCAGCATCGGGTCGACGTCTGGATGGACGGCCTATCGATGGTGCGCGAGAATCCGGTGTTCGGGGTCGGCCTTGGCCATTACGCCGACTACACCGGCACCCTCATCGCGCACAACTCATCGATGGAGATCATGGGCGAAACCGGGATCCCCGGCGTCTTCCTGTGGCTGTCGCTTCTGTACCTGGGGTTCAAGCAGCTGTGGTTGTATTGGCGCCAGACCGAAGATCCGCTCGATCGCTCGTACGCGAAGGCGTTGGGAATCAGCCTTGCGGGCTACGTGATCAGCGCGATGTTCGTGACCCTGGAGTACGAGACCTACTACTTCATGCTCGGGATGACGGCCGCGGTGGGTCTGCAGTTGGAGGAACCGGTGCCGTACGGCTGGCGTGACCGAATACTGGTGCTGGCAACCGTCGGCGGCTTCCTGGTGCTGATGAGGGCCTTTACGGGTTTGTACTACTGATGCGAAACGATCTCTCGGAACGGATGGACCGCGTCGCTGAGCACGATGGCTGGACCTGGTTGCTGCCCGCCGGTGAGCACGCCCACCTGGTGTGCGTGGACGACGGCAGCGGGCGTGGGTTGGCGGCCCTGGCACCGCTGTGCAAGCGGCTCAGCGTGGTCGTCCTGGAGCCGCGCCAGGCCGCCCGCCTGCGGGGGCTGGCCGATGAGTGGGGGCTCGATGGGGTCAGGGTGCACGTGCCCGGCGAGCTGGAGGCCATCGGTGAGCAACGGGTGGACGGAGTGGTAATCAACCTGGTGGGGGCCCGTGTTCCCGCCCGCCTGGCCCTGGCCGCATTGTGCCAGGAGTTGCTCGCGCTCGGCTCCGCAACGCCCGACGTATTTGCCTACCTGGCATCCGGCAATCGCCTTGCCTACAACCGGCTGCTCCGACTCGGCGGTGGGCGGCGACGGATTCCGCTCTCCAACGGGCCCCGGTCGCTGCGGCGGCTGCTCGAGGGCGCAGCCTATCGCACGGGCGTCGTGCACCCGATGGTGGTGTACGGGCCGCATGTATTCGAGGTCCTGCAATCGTTCGCAGCACCGCGCTCGTACGGGAAGGCGCGCGGCGCTGCGGCCCGGCTGCGCGAGCTGGCACTGGGACCACTCGGTCGCGGGCTGTTTGCTCCAGCCTATGCCCTCACAGGGTTCCGCGGTCCGGCACGCCCGACACGCCTGGCCGTGTTGCTCCAGGAGGTCGGTAAGCTTTGTGAGGACCGGGCGGCGGTCCGGCTGGACAGGTTCCAGGTTGCAGCGTTCAAGATCGTGTTGATGCTCGATGGCCGTGATGGCCCGGGGAGCGGGCACGTGGTCGTCGTCCCCCGCGACGCACACGGCTGGCGCCAGCGCGAGATGGAGATCGAGATCCTGGGGGCCCTGAGAGATCAGGTTCCGACGCTGGCCCGCCGCATTCCCCATGTGCTGGCCACCGGGTCCAGCGCCGGCCGTCGCTTCGTCGTCATGGAGCGGTTCGACGGCGTGTGCATCGACACGCCGGTGGCCGATCTGGAGGCTCGTACCGAGGAGGCGGCCGACTTTCTGATCGAGCTTCACGACGCCACCCGGTCCGAGCGCACGATCGACGAGGCGGCCTACCGGAGCCTTTTCGCCGAGTTGTTCGCTGCCGCCGCGACGCGACATCCCGGTGCAGGCGAGTTCC
>JACZXM010000457.1 GCA_022571615.1 Acidobacteriota bacterium
TCATTGCCGAGTTTCGCTCCTATCTCAAGAGCCTCCCCGAAGACCAAAAGTTCGACATCGTAGTGATTGATATTTCAAGCGCAGACCCTTACTTCCATGGGATATTCACCCGGGAATTCTTCGCGGAGATCAAGGCGCACATGTCGGATCGAGCGGTTGTGTTCTGGCATCGGACGGACTTTCTTCGGACGGGATCCGAGGTATTCGACTACGTGTACAGGAGCCGCAGCGAACGCTTCAGGAGTTTTCATTACTTCACGACGTTCGAACTACCCAGGTCCCAGCTCGAGGATTTCGAACGGGTGTATCCGGAGAGGAGAAAGGGCGTCGTCTACGAAGACCACGATGTCCACGTGCTCGAAGCCGGTGCACGAGTGCCTCGCTAGCGGATGCGTCTCTGGCGGTGCCTGCTTCATCGAAGCTACCGATGCGCATGGGTGCAGGGAGAGCCGCGAAGTTGGCTATACTTTCGCCGGGTGTCCGGTGATCTGGGTCCCGTCCTGGAGCGAACGGGGGTCCGGTTCTCGAGCGCTCGAAAAGCCCCTAGATTTCGCCCGAATCCACACTCTTGCCACTGACAAGGAGAGTTCGCATGAAGCCACGCTCGATTGCCGTATTGTCGCTGCTGCTGAGCACGACGCTGGGCCTCGTTGCCCTGCTTCCAACTCTTGCACTCGCCCACGAGCGCAAGGAGGTCGCGGGCCTGATGGTGATCTTCGGCGCCGAGCCGGAACCCGCGCTCACGGGCGAGGTCCAGCAGCTCGTCTGGCGGTTTCGCGGCCTCGAGTCCAACGAGCCTTTCGCGGACATCGAAGAGCTCTCGGCGGTGATCACGCGTGACGGCGCAGAATATGGGCCGTTCACCGCACGGATGAGCCGCCGCGATCCGGGTACCGTGCAAACCAAGCACATTTTCACCGTCGCTGGTGAGTACGAGGTCATGTTGACCTTTAAGAAGAAGGACGACCCCCAGACCCACAGCGTCTCGTTCACCTACCGAATCGGTGACCGGGAAGAGCTCGAGATCCCGGGCTCGTAGGCGCACCGGGGAGAGGTGGCAAGCGGATGAGCTCATGCGGCGGTACGTGCGTCCTCAGCGCACCTCGAAGGTGAGCGTCGCCCAGTTCGACTCGTAGTCCACACCCTCCTCGTCGGTCGGGACCATGTGGATGAATTTGATGTACCACCTACCCGCGGCCGTGATCCGGAAGCTGGCGTGGCCGTTATCGTCGGACCGGGTCTCGTGGTGTTCGATCGTTTCCCCACTGGGACTTTCGCCGCCGGCGATGACGGTCTGCCCGGCGACCCTTTCTCCGTGAACCAGGCAGCGGACCGTGATCTCGTCGCCCACAGCCAGCGCGTAGGGATTGGCAAGCGGAATGATCTCGGCGGGGAAGCCGAGGATTGCGTCCCACCCTGGGGTGAGCGGCGCGCCAGCCTGATAGATGGCCTTGACGTGCTTGGAGTATCGCTCCACGACGTCGCGATCGAGCTCACCCGCTTGGCGGCGTGCATCGAGCACGTCGGGAACCCCTTCGCTCTCGAGATAGCCATTAAAGGCGATCCCCGGCATCTCGATCAGACGGGACCGGGTGGACACTCCCAGCGCGTGAGTACCCGGCGAGCCGGCGTCGATCGACACGCAGGTCATCTCGTCGTCGGTTTCCCAACCGCCAGTACCTGGGTGCTCGATGCCGTCGGGTCCGGAGACCGCGATATCGAGGACACGGTCAGCGGTCACCGCGCCCTCGCTTACCGCGAACGTGCCGTTGAGGATGGGCACCCGTACGAGCGAGTACGGAGCCAGGAAGTAGGTGTCGAGCTTGATGAACAGCTCGTGCCCCAGCAAGGCAGACGTGCCGAGGGTCAGAACAAGCGTCAGGACGGCGGTGCGAGATCGCATCCGGACGGCCTCAGCTCTGTTCCGAGCTTAGCTCGTCCGCCCGCCTGCGCAGCGCCCCCACCTGTGCCTGCAGCTTGGGCAACATCTTCTGCATCATTTCCAGATAAGTATCCCATCATCCCATCATCTTCGTGCGCGAGCTGGTGGCACGGATGCAAGGGCGTGCCGGCGTCGTCAAACGGCGCGGAAGCCACCGTTAGTTTTCCCGCAGCCGTCGGAACCGCTGGACTCTGGAGGCGGCGAAGTCGGCTACGTACAGACGTCCGTCGGGATCGACGGCGACATCGGTAGGGGAGTAGATACGACGCGTGGTCCGGTACCAGCGCTCTTGGGCTCGGGACACGAGAAACGGACGTCCGGCCGGATCGAGGCCCTGAATGCGGAAGTTGGCGCTGTCGGCAACATAGAGGTTGCCACAGGCGTCGGTGGTGATTCCGACCGGCACTTCCCACTGTCCGGCCGCAGCGCCCTTGCTCCCCCACGCCGCTCGCAGCTCCCCGTCGGGGTCGAACACCAGGATCTGGTAGGCATGCGTGTTGCTCACAAACAGCGTGCCGTCGGGTGCGATCGCGACATCGGAGGGAAACGAGAAGAGGCCATGAGGGTCTCCCTGCCTGTCCGTGGCGGGCATCTGCATCCCCCCCATCGCCTGCCTCGATGGCCGACTCGCCACCAGATCGCGGGCCGATTCGCCGCCGTCGATGAAGCGCTCGTCGATGAACAGCTGCCTGTCCTTATCCACCGCGTTGTTGGCTGTGGTGCTCTCGACCCCGGCGCTGGTGGGTGTGTTTGTGGAGTTGTTGGTGTCGTCGGTGCCGGTGTCAGCGGCTGTCGTGCGGAGGTTACTGAGGTC
>JACZXM010000458.1 GCA_022571615.1 Acidobacteriota bacterium
CGAGGGGTCAGTACTCGCCGAACTCAACTCGGCGCTAGCCCGTGACCGGACCCTCCGAGAAACGACTCGGGGGGTCCGGTTTTTTTTCTCCGGGTTTGGTATTCTGTGGTCGGGGTGAGAGCGGCTTCAGAAGCAGAAGAGGCAAGCGGGACAGGTTCGTTTTCGGCCTGGTGAGGTAGCAGTCATGCCGATTCTCTCGTTCAATCACGTCGCCAAGACACTGCCGTACGGTTTCTGGCTGCGTCGCAAGAGTGTCCTTCACGACGTCAGCCTGAGCGTCGAGGCGGGCGAGGTGTACGGCTTCTTGGGGCCGAACGGCGCCGGTAAGACGACGTCCATGAAGTGCCTTCTCGGGCTCTTGCGACCCGATGCCGGCAGCATCGAGATCTTCGGCCGCCCCGGCTCCGATCCCGGCGCTCGCCACAAGCTCGGCTATTTGCCCGAGCAGCCGTACTTCTATCCTCACCTCACGGGCGCAGAGCTGGTGGAGTACTTCGGCCGGCTGTTCGGTATCGCCGCCCCCGAACGCCGGCGCCGGTGCGGCGAGCTGCTCGAGATGGTTGGCATGTCGTCCAAGGCCGACCTGCCGATCCGCCAGTACTCCAAGGGCATGATGCAGCGCATCGGATTGGCGCAGGCGCTCATCAACGACCCCGAGCTGGTGATCCTTGATGAACCGATGTCGGGGCTCGATCCCATAGGCCGGCGGGAGGTCAAAGAGATCATCCTGGGGCTCAAGAAAAAGGGCGCCACGGTCTTCTTCTCCAGCCACATCCTCTCGGACGCCGAGGCTCTGTGCGATCGTGTCGGGCTGCTGTTTAGCGGCCGAATCATCCGCGAGGGCACGGTGGATGAGCTGCTGGAGCAGCGCGTCCGCTACTGGGAAGCGGCGTGTGAAGATCTGTCGCGCGCCGACCTTCCGGGGTTCGAGCCCAGCGCACAGCAGGGCGACCGCCTGTACTTTCGGTTCGAGGACGACCGCCAGCTGGATCGCTGGGTCGACGTCGTGCGCGCCGCCGGCGGCCGGGTGGTGCTGGTGACCCCGCAGCGGGCCACCCTCGAGGAGTACTTCCTCGCCACTGTCAAACAGGACAAGGCCGATCGTGGGGCAGCCGCTGCCGCTGAATCGACGGCCCGGTCCGCGGGCGCCAGCGTCGACACCAGCGGCGCCCAAGAGGATGCGCTCCACTCGCGCCCGCCACGCGCGGCGGCGGGAGGTGCACGATGATCGACCGGCTCGCAGCGATCGCCGTGCATACCTTCAAGGAAGCCGTGCGTGATCGCATCCTGGTGATGTTCCTGGTCTTTGCCCTAGTGCTGATGGCGTCTTCCACCGTCCTGTCCTGGCTCACGGTCGGCAGCGAGATCAAGATCGTCACCGATCTGGGTCTCGCCGCGCTGTCGATCTTCGGCGCGCTGATGGCGGTATTCATCGGCATCACGCTGGTGCACAAAGAGGTCGAGAAAAAGACCATCTACGCGGTCCTTGCCAAGCCGGTTCGGCGCTGGGAATTCCTGGTCGGCAAGTACCTCGGGCTGATGTTGACCCTGGCGGTGGTCACCGGCCTGATGGCGGTGTTTTACCTCGGCATGGTGTGGTGGAAGGGCGGATCGGCGCCCACGCACCTGGTGCCGGCTATCGTGCTCACGTACCTGGAGATGTCGATCATCACCGCGGTGGCGATCGTGTTCTCCAGCGTCGCCACCCCGATGCTGGCAGCCGTTTTCACGGTGGCGCTATATGTCGTCGGACACATGTCCTCGGGGCTTGCAGGCTTTCTCGACTACGTGCCCTCGCCGCTGGCCCGACTGGTGGTCAACGGCCTGTACTACGGGCTGCCACATCTGGAGGTATTCAATGTGCGCAGCCAGGTGGTGTACGAGCTCCCGGTGAGTGCCGGCTACATGCTCGACGCGTGCGCCTATGCGGGCTCGTACACAGCGGGAATGCTGACTATAAGCATGCTTGCTATGCCCGGGTAGTGCCGGGGAAAGGGGTGAACAAAGACCGAGTGATTGTCCAATATTGGTACGCCTACTTCTACAACGATTTCTGGAACTCCCACGAGATGGACTGGGAGTGCGTAATGATCGTCTTCAAGACGGCAGATGAAGACCCTATCCCGACTGTTTGTGCGTGTTCTGCGCACCACAAAGGGTCGTGGCTCCCATGGCGAAATGTAGAACGTGTGGATGGCACGCAGCCTGTAATATATGTGGCCCACGGCTCTCACGCCGGATATTTCTATGGCTCTCGCAAGTACCTTACATCCTCTGAACTAGTCTCCAGAGCGGCTAGGAGCCTGAATAGGGAGGCCAGGGGGCTTGGTGACTTCACAACCTTTCGGCATGAGAGGACGGAAACGCAGGTTGAAGCCAAGCTCATCCCTGATCCTGAGATGTGGCAAGAAGGCGAATGGCGATGGCTGAATCAAGATGGGTTGTGGGGGTCACCAGGGGATTGGGACCTCGAGTTCGGTGATTCCGGGCCATCCCCGCGTCCGAAACGGCGACCGACGGAACCTGCGGGTCCCTGAAAGGCCGTGAGGCGAGTTGCGTCGGTCCGATGAACTGGATACCATATAGTACTGGCTTTGGACCTCGATTGGTAACGTTACCATCCGGCCGTTTATCGTTATCAATTGGCGTCCAACGAACTTCGGAGCGGTGACGATGACGGCATCAGCATCGCAATCGGCCCGTTCGCCTCGCCGCCAGCGCATCTTTCTGGTCGTTGGGGTCGTGCTCATG
>JACZXM010000459.1 GCA_022571615.1 Acidobacteriota bacterium
CAGCGCGCCCTCAGGCAAGCCGATCGCCTCGACGGCGTGCAGCCCTGCAACCGCTGTGGCCAGTGCATGCGGATCGGCGAGGCCGACGTCCTCGCTCGCCATCCGGATCAGGCGCCGGGCGACGTACTTGGGATCCTCGCCGGCCTCGAGCATCCGCGCCAGCCAGTACAGGGCGGCGTCGGGGTCGCTGCTTCGAACGCTTTTCTGCAGTGCCGAAACTTGGTTGAAGCGTTCCTCCCGCCCATAGCGCAAGACCTGCTGCTGGATCGCCTCGAGCACGGCGGAGCCCTCGATCTCGACCACCGCGACATCCGTATCGGCCCCAGCCAATGCAATCTGCGAGGCCAACTCGAGGCTGTTGAGCGCGGTCCGTGCGTCCCCGTCCGCGGCCGCGGCCAACTGTCCGACCAACTTGTCTTGGACGCGGAACCGCGGTCCATGCAACCCCCGTGGTGGCGGCGTCTCGAGAGTACGAACCAGGAGCTGGTGCAGATCCTGTTTGCCGAGTGGCTCGAGCCGGACGACGCGGCAGCGTGACAGCAACGGAGCGATGACCTCGAACGAGGGGTTCTCCGTGGTAGCGCCGATTAGCAACAGCTGACCGCGCTCGACCCAGGGCAACAGGGCATCCTGCTGTCCCTTGTGAAATCGATGGATCTCATCGATGAACAAGATCGTGCGCTGACCCGAGGCACGGCGCAGGTCAGCTGCGGTCTGCGCTGCCTCGCGCAGTTGACGGACGCCGGACGAAGTGGCGGAGATCTCGATCAGTCTGGCGCTGCTGGAACGGGCCAACAGGCGTGCGATCGTCGTCTTGCCCGCACCCGGAGGCCCCCAGAGAATGAGTGAGGCCAGCTCTCCTTGATCCAGGAGACGCCGCAACAGGCGGCCTTCCCCCAGTAGATGCCGTTGGCCGACGAGCTCCTCCGGGCACCCGGGTCGCATGCGCTCGGCCAGCGGAGCATCTTCGGAGATCTCGATGCTGGCGACCGGAAGGACGGTGCCAAATAAGTTGCCGGAGCGCGCGTCTTGCATCGGTCGATCTTCTACCACGGCCTGCTAGTATCCCAATCTCGCCCAACGATACCGTAAGAATGACCTCATGCGACGCTGGCGAATCAGATCCGATGCCCCGGTAGGGGAGATCGTCACCGAGGTGGCAACGCTTCTCGATGTCGGCTCTGTGATCGCGCTGCCCACCGAGACCTACTACGGGCTGGCGGCGCATTACCTGAAGCGAACCGCCCACGAACGTATTTTCGCCCTCAAGGGCAGGGAAGCGGACAAACCGCTGCCGCTGTTGGTCGAGGGTGCCACTTGGGCCCGCCGCCTGGCGCCGGCAGCGCCGGCCGATCTCGAGAGACTGGCCGCAGCGTTCTGGCCCGGGCCCCTGACGCTGGCGGTACCGGCTCTTGCCGGGCTGCCGCCGACGATCGTCTCGCGGGAGGGCAACGTCGCGGTGCGCCACACCTCGCATCCGGTGGCGCAGGCCATCTTGCAGGCGTTGGGCGCACCGATCACCGCCACTTCTGCCAACCGTAGCGGCCACCCACCGGTTCGGCGCGCCGAGCATATCCTCTTGGCTCCAGGGCACGATCTGGACGCGATCGTCGACGCCGGCCGCACCCCTGGAAGGAGTGCCTCGACGGTGTTGCTGTTGGGCAGCAGCCGAGCCCGCATACTGCGCGACGGCGCGGTGAGCAGGGCTCGGCTCAAGGACGTTCTCGGAGGCCGGCTGTTATAATCCTGCCCATCTTGGCGGGGGATCGAGTGGAGCTCGATGAGCCCCCGGTTGTCTCGGTACCGCCCGGCTCCAGGCCGCACCTGTAACCCGACGTACGATGCCCAGCAAAGAAACCCTGCCATCGGCTCCCTCCGAGCCCGTGCGTAAGCCGCGCTACTGGATCAAGACCTACGGCTGCCAGATGAACGTGCACGATTCGGAGATCTACGCTGGCCTGTTTACCGACATGGGCTATGAGGAAGCCGGTAACGCCGACGAAGCGGACGTCGTTCTGGTCAACACTTGCAGCGTTCGCGAGCGGGCCGAGGACAAGCTGTTTTCGCGGCTCGGCGAGCTCCGCCAGATGAAGGAAGCCTTGCTGGCGGGCTCGACCGGCGCGGGCGCGCGAAAGGTCCTGGTGGGGGTTACCGGTTGCATCGCGCAGCAGCGGGGAAAAGAGATCATGGAGCGCGCTCCGGGCGTCGACTTCGTGATTGGCACCCGCGCCATCCACAACCTGCCGGAGGTTCTTGCGGCGGTGCAAGAGGGTGCCGGCCCCCAGGTAATGATCGAGGATCGGGTCCAGTTCGAAGCTCCCGGGGCCCGCCGCCAGGACCGGGTGAAGGCATTCGTCACCATCATGGAGGGGTGCAACAACTACTGCTCCTTCTGCATCGTTCCGACTACCCGCGGGTTCGAGATTTATCGCAGCGCCGAAGCCATCATCGACGAGATCCGCGGCCTGAGCCTTCGCGGTTATCGAGAGGTCACGCTGTTGGGTCAGAACGTGAACTCGTGGCTTGATCCGGAATCCGCCATGGGTTTCCCTGACCTGTTGCGCGCCATCGACGCGGCGCTCGAGAGCGAGCACCAAGACGGGGGCGTTCAAAGGGTCCGCTTTCTGACCTCGCACCCCAAGGACCTGTCCCCGAACCTGATCGAAGTCATGGGCGATTGCGAACGCGTGGCCAAGCATCTCCATTTGCCGGTGCAATCGGGATCCGATCGCG
>JACZXM010000460.1 GCA_022571615.1 Acidobacteriota bacterium
GGTGGGCCGGGTCGTGGGCGCTGCCCAGCCAGAACACCAGCGCGGCGCCCAGCATCGGCGCAGAGATGATGAGCAGGATTTCGACGGCGTGGCGGCCGATGTCGAACAGCCGCATGGCCTGGATCTGGAGTAGCCAGTCGTTTATCACAGGCGGACGCAATCCCGCCTCCTTTCGTTCGGTCCCGCTGCGCGTTTCCTCCATCCACAGCTGCACGCTTCCGTCGATGCCGTTGACCCTGCGACACACGGTGGGCGGAACGTTATCGAGCTCGAACAGGCGCGCGATCTCGTAGGCAGCGCACTGGTTCTTGTAGCTGTCGTAGCGCCACGGTGGTGACGATGCGGACAACGCCGCAGGCCGCACCCACGCAGCGCGCGGTCGGGTCGGTGCTCTTGGGAGCGGCCATGCAAACCTCCGTCCTACGCCGGCACCTAGCCGTCAAAGTGGTTCGCACGCAGTTCTTCAGCATTCCGTCAGCCCCGTGGTCTCATGTCACGAACTTGGTTGGCGCTCTTGTGTTCTACATAAGACCTTGCCTGATCGCGTCAAGAGGTTTCTCGAGTTTTCGGCGTTCATTGGACGGCCTCACTCGCTCGTGCGCGGGCGATCTTCCCGGGGTCGAGGGGCAGTCCCGTAACGAGACGAGATTGGTGTAGTGAAAGATCCGGTCGCCCGCGGCGATCGGCCGCACCTCGTCATCGTAGGACTGAGACGGCCCGGCGTCGGGCCGCGACTCGCCCGAATCTCGATCTCGTGTGCTTAACTTGACAGTGTCGCGGGTTGGTGCTGTTCGTGCATATACGGTGGCGCAGCGTCCCCCGTTTGCCTGAAGGGAGAGCAAAATGGCAGCTAGCGTCTACAAGGTGATCGAGCTGGTCGGGAGTAGCACCGAGTCGTGGGAGGAGGCGGCCGCGTCTGCCGTCGCGGCGGCTTCGAAGAGCTTGCGCGACCTTCGCGTCGCCGAGATCAGCGAGCTGGATATGCAGCTCGAGGACGGCAAGGTTCGCACCTACCGCGCCAAGGTAAAGGTCTCCTTCAAGTACCAGGGCCGTGACTGAGCGCGGTTGATACGGGGCAGCCATCAACCCTCCGAGCTTCGACAGATCAAAGTGTCGGACGATGAGGTACTGGCTACATAGGCCTGGCTGGCCGCGACTCAGGCTTCTGACCGAGTCTGTAGCCAGGCATAGAGCGCGCCCAGAATTGCGCCGTAGACCAGATGACCCATGAGGCTGGGCATCATGCCGGTGGCGGCCTCTATGCTCCAGTTGACCCCAAAGCCCATGCCCATCATCAGAGGCATGAGGGTGAGCGGCCCAAGCACCCACCAGATGACGCCGTAGCCGAGTCCGTAGCCCAGGCCACCGCCGATCCCGGTCACGAGGCGACCGAACACCACGGCGAAGCCAGCGCCGATGATGGCACTGTTGATCATGTGGACCACGAAGCCGGCGGCGGCGGAGGGGTAGCCAACCATGCTGCCGATCATGCTCAGCATCCCCATCATCCCCATCATCGCCCCGAACACCACGCCTCCGGCCAGTCCGCCGAAGACGCCGTTCTTGATACTCTGTGCGCTCATGTGAAATCCCTCCCTTTCCAGTGGTGATTTCGCTGACCTAGAGCCTAGGAAGCCGGCTTCTGGCGGGCGAAATCCGGGCTCCCGAAAATGCGCCGGGCCATTCCTCCCGCCACGCTTTCCGCGCACTTCCTACGTGTGAGTGTGGGGAGGAGCGGTTTTCTTACGGACGGGGGGAATCCGGGGTCGCCTGCGTCGCACTCCGACGCGCCCTGGTGAGGAGCTCGATCTCGGGGCCTCGTCAGGCTCACACCCGGGAGCGGCGCAGCTGTAAGAAACCGCCCCTCGGCCGCACTCATCATCCAGAGCGCGGCGATGGACCGCGTGCACTGGGCAGGAGGATACTCCCATGCGAAAGACACTAGGAGCGCTGGCACTGACGGCCTTGATGGCAGTGGGAATAACGCTGTCATTTCCGGGCTCGGCTGATGCTCAGCATCACTATCGTGGTGGCTACTACGGGCATCACTACGGTTATGGATTCTACGGTCACGGCTTCTATGGCCACTCGTTCTACGGCCGTGGTTACGGTTTCGGCGGCTACCGGACGGAGCGGTCGGACCTAGGAGCCATTCGGATCGAGGTCAACCCGAAGAAGTCCCGCGAGGACATCCAAGTCTTTGTCAACGGGGCGTACGCCGGGGTCGTCGATAACTTCGACGGCTGGGCGCAGAGGCTTTACCTGGCGCCAGGAAGGTACGAGCTGGAGCTCAGGCTCGATGGGTATGACTCCATACGCACGACCCTGTATGTCAGCGCCGGCGCCACTCACAAGATTCGTGGCGAGATGGAGCGTCTGGTCGGAGACGGCAACAACGCGGCCGACGACGGCGGCGGTATTTTCAACGACACGGGCAGTACGGTGACCCTGACCCGCAGCACGGTCAGCGGCAATTCGGCCTTCGTGTCAAGCGGCGTTGGCAATGGTCCGGGAGCGAATCGGCGGACAGACCGCTTCCGCCGCTCCGGACTGCGCATTCGGATGGAATCAATCCAACACATGAAAATAAATCTCGGGGCCGCCATCCACCGGCACAAGTTTGTAATCCTGGTTCCCCAAATAGTAAAAGAATTTACATTCCGCCTTCCCCTCCCTTACTTTCTCCCACTGC
>JACZXM010000461.1 GCA_022571615.1 Acidobacteriota bacterium
TCACCGGTACTCCGAGCTCGCGCGACAGCGTCTTGGCGTCGATCGACACACCGTGCCGCGTCGCCTCGTCGATCAGGTTCAGGCAAACGATGGCGTTGTCGCTTACCTCGAGAACCTGCAGCACAAAGCTCAGGTTGCGTTCCAGCTGGCTGGCATCGACCACGATCAGCGTCACGTCCGGACGGCCGTACACCAGCGAGTCGTGGGCGATGCGCTCCTCCGCCTGGGGCGTGATCAGGGTGTAGAGGCCCGGCAGATCGATCAGCCTGTAGCGAGCGCCGTCATGCTCGAATCCGCCTTCGGCCCGGGCCACGGTCTTGCCCGGCCAGTTGCCGGTGTGCTGTCGCAGCCCGGTCAGGGCGTTGAACACGGTGCTCTTGCCGACATTGGGACAACCGGCCAGTGCCACCAGATGGTCGAAGTCCTCGAAGCGTAGGCCCCACAGCCGCGGCCCTTGACACAGCTTGCAGGCCTCGCAGGCGGAGTCGACCGCCCCGACGTCGAAATCGGGCTCAGCTCGCACGTTCGACCTCGATCAGCTCTGCTTGCTCGCGCCGCAACGCCACGGTCATCTCGCGCACCACATACGCCACCGGGTCCCCGAGCGGACTGCTCAGCGTCGCCTCGACCGCGATGCCCGGAAAGAAGCCGAGCTCCATGAGGCGGCGGCGTTCTTCGATCGGACAGCGGGTCGAGATCGATGCGATGGTGGCGCGCTCACCGGGCTTCAGCTGTGCAAGTGTGGGATGTGGGTGCGTCATGAGAGGTGTCTGGCAAGCTCGGAGGAGGCAAGTCGCCCACTACTATTTAGCCTTGCCTAACTTTGAAGTCAAGCCTTCATCGGCGAGCGCGTGTGCCCGCCTGTAGGCCGTTACACATGAAAAGACTATCGCTGAATCTGATTTAATATACCGAGCGTCATGTGCGGACGTCGCACTTGTGTCCGAACGTACAGGCGCACCACTCGTACCGCCCAAGAAGAGAACGCCGTGCGATCGGGACCGTGGAGTCGAATCGCCACAATCGTCGTGGCTACGAGCTTGCTGCTAACCCCCGCCGTGATTGCCTTGGCCGACGACGGCAAGCCGGATGAAGAGGACAAGAAAGAGTCCTTTGTCGAAGCGCTCAAGGGCGGCAAGGCCACCGTCAACCTGCGCTACCGGTTCGAGACCGTCGATCAGGACAACTTCGATCTCAAGGCGTATGCCTCCACGCTGCGCACCACGCTCAGCTACGGCACCCGGCCGTACAACGGGTTCAGGGTCGTTCTGCAGGCGGAGAACATTGCCGACATCGGGGCCGAGGACGATCACAACAACGTGGGTGCCGGCGACCGCGGCAACGGCATCACCGATCGCCCGGTCGTCGCCGACCCGCCGGGCACCGAGATGCTGCAGGCGTATGTGCAGTACCAGCGAGGTGATTCGACTCTGCGGCTCGGCCGCCAAGAGGTGATCCTGGACGACGCCAGGTTCGTCGGCAACGTTGGCTGGCGCCAGCATCACCAGTCGTTTCGTGCCTTCGTGTTCGCCAACGAGTCGGTGGACAGACTGCGGTTCATCTACAGCTATATCGACCGTGCGTACCGGATCACGGGAGCACAGCTCGATGTCGATACGCACCTGCTCAACGCCAACTACAGGATCGGCGACATCGGCGCGATCACCGCCTACGGCTATCTGCTGAGATTCGACGCTGCGCCCCTGCAGAGGCTTGATACCAACACCCTCGGGGTGGAGTTCAAGGGGCAGAGCAAGGTCGGCGCTCACGGCAGGGTCCTGTACGAGGCCGAGTACGCCAGCCAGAGCGACAGTGGTAACAACCCGACCAACATCGACGCCGACTACATCCACCTGATGGCGGGCGGCGGCTACCGGCAACTGGGCGTCCGAATTGGCTGGGAACGGCTTGGCGGTAGCGAGGCCGAGGGCCAGTTCCAGACCGTGCTCGCGACTTTGCACGCCTTCAACGGCTGGGCCGACAAGTTCCTGTCGACGCCGAACAACGGGCTGGAGGATCTGTACTTCCGGCTCGACGGTCGGTCGGGCCCGCTGCGCTGGAGTGTGACCTACCACGATTTTCGGGCCGCGACCGGCGACGCCGAGTACGGCACCGAGCTCGATTTCGTGATCAATTACCGAGCGCCGTGGGCGCAGACGTTCGGGCTCAAGGGCGCCCTCTACACCGCCGAGGATTTCTCGGTCGACACCGACAAGATCTGGCTGTATACCGGGTACGCATTCTGATCAACCCGCGGCAACCGGGGCCGCAGGATTGAGACGCATGGCAAGAGCCGACACGAACAAACAAGGGGTCAGCGAGCTCCTCGATCGCCAGGATCAGGTTGTTTCCGCCCATCGACCTGCTTAATCCTCACTGCATCCTCTTCCTTGCTAGGGACGGCATATTTTCCCGTTGCGTTGGCTGCGGCGATCGAGAAGCGTGGCCGGAACTTCCGAGACTACGAACTCACTCCGGAAGGTGCATCAGTACTCCGCGCTGCGGAAAACAGAAGAAAATGAAAAGAGAATCAGAGGGAATCAGATCCCTCTGGATGCTCAGCGAGAAACCAGAATAAGTCGCTGAGTAACAGTCACTTGCGCGGATTTGACGTTCCCATTCTCCTCTCTGCCTGGTACGCAGATCCCGTGTTCGCAGAAACAAAGAAGCGGCGGGAAATCAGA
>JACZXM010000462.1 GCA_022571615.1 Acidobacteriota bacterium
TTCCGGACTGGACGCGACGTGGACGGATCGCTGCACCTAGACCCCACCGACCTGCTGGTTTCCGCGGTGCGGCGTATCGACGTGCGCGCCTAGCTGCGGCCCGCGTAGGTCGGGCGGCGCTGGTCCGCGGTCAAGGCGCGCCGCAACGCCTCGACTGTCGGCTTGCCGTTGGGGGCGAAGCCGGAATCCAGCGGGCCGCCGCCCAGCGGGTTCCAGCGCCACCAGAACACTCCGCCCAGCAGCTCGCGCTGATAGGGGCCGCGGAAGAAGGCCGTGTACAGGTCCGCCTGCAACTGAAGATCTACCCGCGTCGGGCGCGATCGGTCGACGCCCCACGGCGTGGCGGCCGCGCCGCGCGCACTCTCGTAGCCCAGCTCGGTAAAGAGCACCGGCTGTTGCAGCCCTTGGCGGTGGCGCCAGATGGCGATCCGGTCCAGATGCGGGTTCCAGGCGGCGCTCAAATGGGCGACCGTGAGGCCGCCTAGGCCGTCGAGCGGGAAGTAGGCGTCGATCCCGATGAAATCCAGCGCATCCCAGAACCCGATGTGCTCGATCTCTGTGCCCCAGTTGGCGCTGTACACTAGATCTCCGCGGAAGATCTGGCGCACCCGTGCGATGAGATCTCGCCAACGGTTCTCGTGGCCCGCGGTCGCCTCTACCAGCTCAACGCCGACGCTCAGAAGATCCATCTGGTAGAACTCGGCGAGCATCGCGTAGTGCACGATGAGCCGCTCGTAGTGGTGAAAGAACGCCTCCCAGGAGGCCTCGTCGCGCATCTTGATAAACCCTGGCCAGGGCCCCTCGAGCTGCGGCTTCAGCAGCACCCGCATCCCCCGGGCGCGGGCCTGAAGCACCGTGTGGAGAACGCCGCCGTCGGTCTCCTTGCGCGGGCCGCGAAACGCCGATATGGGCGCCGCCCGATCGCGGAAGGGATACGGCGCGTAGGGCACGATCGCGACCGCATCGACATCCATGCTCGCGGCCTCCTGGAGCGCCGCATCGACAGTCTCGGACAAAAAGCCACCGTGGATCTGGAACGCCTCGTTGGTGAGATTGACGCCTCTCTGGAATCCCGCCGCAGCCGCGCGCCGCGGGGCCGCCGGGTTCGCCCCGATCAGGCCGCGCACCCAAGCATGCCAGCCGTCCTGTACCTGCCGTCGTTCCTCGGCATCCAGTTCCCAGCTCGCGTACCGGCGCCCGAACCCCGCCGCACCCCAGCGCGACTCGATCAGATAGGCGACCAGCGACCCGGCAAGCGCCTCCGAGACATGCTCGGAGCGCCAGCTCCATCCCTCATTCTGGAGCAGCTCGTCGAGGCTCCATAGCTGGTCAGCAGCGGCAAGGCGGGCAGCCCAGTAGCGGAAGCCTCGACGACGCCAACCATCGCTCAGGTAGAGCCCGAGGCCGACCTCCAGGGCTCGATACCGCGGCGCACCCAGAGCCTGGCGAGCCAACATCGCGACCTCCCGTGGCCAATCCTCCTGGTACAGATCACCCTCGAGCGTCAGCGACAGCGTCCTGGTGTTCTCGTTCATCGACGTGAGGGCAGATTCCCCGGTGTGCTTCGCCTTTTCCTCCAGTGTCGGGTAGACAACTAGATCCACCGGCGAATCGGCTCTCCGATTCCCTTCGATCGGACCGGAGCCCTCGATCGGGACGGAGCCGGTACCCTCGCCAGACGCCCGCATGCGGTCCAACAGCGCCTCGACGCGACTTCGTATGGCCTCACGCTCCTCCGCCAGCAAGCCGGCGGCCGCGGAGTCGGCAAGCTCACGGTGCGCCAGCACCCGGTAGTGCTCCGTCTGTGCGACCGGTACGAGCTCGGCATCCAGGTCGTGCTCTCCCGCCTCGGTGCCGCGACCCGGCTCGCCCTCGACAAAGCGGCCGAAGCGCTGCCGGATCCCGTGGCGCAAGACCTCGTAGTCGGACAGTTGCAGGACGCGGAAAAAGCGGCGGCTGATCTCCGCGTCGTCGTTGCCGGTGATCAGGTACAACGGCTGCGACGGATCTAGCGGGTTGCGTATCCGCAAGTTGAGCACATCGCCGGGCTGGTCATAGTGGCGGCCGAGGAACACGAACCCGGCACCATCGAAGCGCACCGGCAATCGGTCCAGCAGTCCTGCCAGCGTTCGGTTGGAGCGCGGTGTGCCGACCAGAATCACCGCCCGGCCGCGCAGATCGCTGTCGTCGATGGCGGCGTCGCTCTCGATCCGCAGCGTCCCGATCTGCGCAACGAAACCCTCGAACACCTCGCGCACCGCTGGCGGCAGCCCCTCGAGGTCGCGCCCCTGGTCGAACGGGAAGCGCTGGGCCCAGGAGGCCGCCGCGGCCTCGAGCTGGGGCGATCCGCTCCCGTACACCACCAGGAAGCGCAGGCCGGATTGGGCGAAGCGGTTGAAGACCTCGCGCGCCGTCGCAGGCCCGTCTCTCTGGGCTGACGAGTCCGAAAGCTGGCCCTGAGTCGCCATCTCCATGGCACCGGCGCTCGAGCCGGAAGGGTCCGCTCGCGCGGGCACCCCGGACGCCAATGGCGTCACAGAGAGCCAGGCCACGGCGAACATCAAACTCAAGAGGCCCAAGGTGGCGATGAAGAAAATACCCTTGCGGTCTATGAATCGCATCATTACCCTATAACAGATATTTTCGACGGATTATTTCACGTTCATCGACTAACATATAAT
>JACZXM010000463.1 GCA_022571615.1 Acidobacteriota bacterium
GCCAGACTGTTCGACCCGTGACCCTCGAACCCAGGCAGTGAAGTGCGGACCCGGTCGAGCAACCCCGTCACGCCATCGCCCAACAGCACGCTGTCGTTGAACAGCGGTATGTCACCGTCGACATGACAGATCGCCTCGAGCCAAGCGGCCATGCGTAGGCCCAGCGCGCACAATCGTTCCCGTGCCGACGAAACTCGCGACCTGGCCGCGCGGTTCAGCCCCCCCAGAGCACGGTCCGCGGCCGGCAACGCCTCCACGACGTCCAGCAGATCTTGCAGCACCAGTGCATGGTACATAGGGCTTCGTTCCTCGTGACCGCCATCCAGCAGCACCTGCTCATCCAGAGCGTCCGCGAGCTCGTCGATCGCCCGGAGAAGCCACCCCCGGCCTTCAGGCGTATGCGCAAAAACGCGACCCACCAGGGCCAACGCCGACAGGTTCCGGATCAGGTGGTTGCCGAGCAGGTCGTATTCGATGTGCCGGGCCAGGAATCCCCCGTGCACGTATAGGCTCCGCAGCAGCTTCGCACGAAACTCGCCAACAGCGCTCGCCGACGTGCTCGCCAGAAACCGTACGAAGGACTGGGCCCGGGTCGCCACCACGAACGGATGCCACGGTGCAACCCACCAATCGCCCTCGCCGAGGGGGTAAGCATCAATCCAGGAATCGACCAGGCTGCACGCCGCCGCTTCCGTTCCCGGCACGGAATTGAGCCCTTCGAGATAGTCGAGGTAATGCAGATGGAAAAGCCACAGTCGACTGATGTCCGGATGTTCTCCGGGCTCCCAGCTCTGCGGGGGAAATCCGAGATCTCGCTCCACCCCCAGGAATCGGAACTTGCCCCTGGTGAGGTCCTCGGCCCTGCAGTTGTCACCAGGACGCATGCGCGATTGGCGGGACGGCGAGCCCCAGGCATCCGGAGATACACGTTCCGTTCCATCGGGCTGCGCGTACCGGGCCGCCAGGTCAGGAACGAGAGCTCTCTCCGCCGCTACCCGGATCCGACTTCGGACACGATGCACGAGCTGGCGTGGGTGCAAGTGGGCGGTCGTCCGGACCCAGCGGCCGAGGGCGCAGCCCTCGGCCGTCGGCACAGCCGGCCAGCCGGGGGCCGCGTCCGTGGTCGTCCAGGCCTCAGAGCCCAATGGTCTCGCTGAGAGTACCCGAGGGCGTATATTCGGGCACCAGGTCTCGCATCAGTCGCAAGGCAGCCTGCGTGTCACCCTGCGCGTTCAGCTCTACCAAGTGCTCGATTCGCCGCCGCGTCGACTGAGCGTCGTCACGCATGGATACTCGCACTCCCAGGATCTTCGGGTGCTCCGTTGGGACCGCTTGCTCGTGGTCGTGGAAGAGCTTCTCGTGGAGCTTTTCCCCCGGTCGCAATCCGGTGAAAATGACGGGGATATCGTCGCCGGGCCTCAGCCCCGAGAGGCTGATCAGGTTCTTCGCCAGCTCGACGATCCGGATCGGCTCGCCCATGTCGAGTACGTAGATCCCGCGCCCAGCACCCATCGAGGCCACCACCAGGATCAACTGCACGGCCTCCCGGATCGTCATGAAGAAACGAGTGACGTCACGGTGCGTGACGGTCACGGGACCACCAGCGTCGATCTGCTCGCGGAACAGAGGTATTACGCTGCCCGCACTTTCAAGCACGTTGCCGAACCGCACCGTGATCAGACGCATGCGTGCGCTCTGATCGAAGGCATGGAGGTAGCGCTCTGCAAGGTGTTTGGTCAGGCCCATGACGTTGGAGGGCTCGACAACCTTGTCCGTGGATATCATCACGAAGGTTCCCACTCGCGCATCCTCAGCCGCGCGGGCAAGGTCGATCGTGGCCCGGAGGTTGTTGTCAATGCCTTCCCCGGGAAAATACTCGAGCATGGGTACGTGCTTGAACGCCGCCGCGTGGAATATTGCTTGGCAGCCGGTTTTTTCTAGTAACCGCCGAACTCGATCCGTGTCCCTGAGATCGACAAGCGCAAGCTCGACCTTGGCCTCCGGGTTTTGCCAAGAAATCGTCCGAAAGGTCTCGTAGAGCGGGGATTCTGCGCGGTCCAGCAGCACGAGGTGCTCAGGCCCGACTGCCGCCAGTTGCCGGGCAAGCTCCGAACCGATCGATCCGCCGGCTCCGGTTACCAGCACGCGCTTGCCGCCGATGCTCTCAGCGATACTCTCGGAGTCCAACTCCACGGGCTCCCGACCGATCAGGTCCTCGACTTCGACGGCGCGGATATTGCCCGCGCTCGACGGGTTCTCGATGAGCTCGCTCAGGATTGGAACCGTCCGGAAGCGCACGGCAGCGTCGCGACAACGGCGGATCACCTCACGGATCTTGCGACCTGTCGGATCGGGTATCGCCAGGATGATCTCGTCGACGGACTGCTCAGAGACGATCCGACCGAGATGCTCCAGACCGCCGAGGATCGGCAGCCCATGGATCGTGAGCCCCCACTTCTGTGGGTCGTCGTCGATGAACCCGACGATGCGATACCCGATGGCCGGGTTCTTCCTCGATTCACGGAGGATGGCCTCGCCAGAGTCGCCCGCGCCGACGACCAGGACTCTATGCCCGCCGGTGGCCGGAAGCATTTCCTGACCCAGACGCATGCTCAGGCGAGTCAAACCGACCATGTTGACCAGCAGGAACCAATCGATGAAGAAAACCGCTCTGGGGAACC
>JACZXM010000464.1 GCA_022571615.1 Acidobacteriota bacterium
GGATATCCTGGATGAAGGCGACCCCCGGCGGACCGAGCTTCGGGATAAGCTCGAATCCAGACTGGGCACCATCACGTCCCTAGAGATCAACACGATTGGTGACCCGACGCCGGACCAGATGGAAGGCGCGCTGGACATTATCAACCGCAGGGTAAACCTATTCGGCACCGAAGAGCCCATTATCCAACTGTTCGGCGACGACCGCATCATAGTCCAGCTTCCAGGGGCCTCCGGCTCCGTGACCGAGGTCGGGTTCCTCGACCCTGTGCCTGAAGCTGCCGACCGAGAGACTCTGCGGTCGGTACTGGTGTCTGTGGGCATCGACGATGTGAAGATAGACCGCAGGAATGACCGGAGCTTCCGGATCAAGTCCGCCACGGTCAGCCGGTCCAAGCGTGAGGCCGCGGTTAAGGCCCTGGAGGATAGGCTGGGCGCCATCGGACGCTTCCAGGTCACCCGCCGCCTCGGCGGCGGCGGCATGGGGGAAGTTTACGCGGCACACGATCCCAAGCTACGGCGCAAGGTGGCGCTCAAGCGACTGCCGCCGGACCTCGCCGCCGATCCCACCTGGCGGCGCAGGCTGCTCACCGAGGCCCGCAGCGCGGCGCAGATCCAGCACCAGTGCGTCGCCGCACTGCACGACATCATCGAGGACGGCGACGAGCTGTTCCTGGTCATGGAGTACGTCCAGGGGCACACCCTGCGGCAGCACCCCAAACCGCTGAGCCCCGACGAGTTCGTCCGCGTGGCCGGCCGCTGCGCCGAGGCGCTGGTTGCGGCCCACGCCCACGGCATCGTCCACGGCGATATCAAGCCCGAGAACATCATGCTGACCGACGACGGCCATCTGAAGGTGCTCGATTTCGGTGTGGCGGGCATGATCGGCGAGGTTAGTGACGACACCAGCACCGTGACCCATGCGCCACCCAGACCCGGCTCCCTGGGCTGGACGCCGGCCTACGCCGCGCCGGAGGTGTTGCGCGGACGCCCGGTCGACGAGCGCGCCGACATCTTCGCGCTGGGGGTTGTGTTCTACGAGCTGATCGGTGGCCACCATCCGTTCCATGCCGAGACGTCGACCGCCGCGGCGGCGCGGATCCTCGACGAGCAGCCGGTGCCGCTGCCGCGCCTCAACCCGCGAGTGGAACCTGAGGTGGAGCGCATCATCGGCAAGATGCTGGCCAAGGACCCGGACGACCGCTATGCCAGCGCCGCCGATCTGCTGGTCGATCTGCGCGCCCAGACCAAGAGCCACACCGACACGCGCCCGTGGACCGGGGGGTCCGGGCGCCGGCGCGTTCCCGGCTGGGCGAAGGCCGCCGGAGTCGCTGCCCTGGCGATCACCGGGCTGGTCGCCCTGTGGGCAGGCTTCACCGGTTCCGGCGGACGCGCGGGCCCCGATGGCTCCGGACTCGCCGTTCGACCCGCCTCCTTCAACGCCGCCGCTTGGGTCATCGCGGTCATCCCGCGGCCCATGCTTTCGTCGTCCGATCGGGAGATCGAGATGACAAAAGAGGGGCTCGCTTCGACCCTGACCACGCAGCTCACCCGCCTTTCCCGCGCTCATGGCTTGCAGGTCATCCCGGTGAGCACGTTGCGCGAAGAAGGAATCGACTCCTTCGAGCGGGCACGCCTGGAGCTGGGTGTCACGCTCGTCCTCGACTTCGACACACGCCGGCTCGGTGACCGCCTGCGCGTAAACATCAACCTGGTTGACGTGCGGCGCAACCGCCAGCTCACCGCCGAGACCATCGACGGCGCCCTGGACGACCTGCTCGCACTCGAGGAGATGGTGGCGCTGAAGGTTCTGCGGATGTTGAGGCTCGAGCTCCGGCCCATGGACCAGGGCGTGCTTGAGGCCGGTACCCAGGAGCCGCGCGCCTACAACTTCTATGTGCTGGGCAGGGGCTACTTGCAAAACTACGACGATCCCAGAGATGTCGAGACCGCGATCACGTTGTTCGAGCAATCGCTGCGGGTCGACCGGGAGTTCGCCCGCGCCCACGCCGCCCTCGGCGAGGCTCTCTGGTACCGTTACCGCCATACCCGCGAGCAGTCGTGGGTCGATCGGGCCGATCAGGAGTGCGCCCTGGCGGTGCGGGCGGACAACCTGGAGGCGGCCGGGCATGTCTGCCGCGGCACGCTGTACGCCGGAATCGGGCGATACCCCGAGGCAGCAGCGGCCTTCGAACGCGCCACGGAGCTCGACTCGACCAGCGACGATGCTTTCCGGGGGCTGGCCGACGCCTATCGCCGCATGGGCGACCTGCTGCTGGCCGAGGAGACCTTCAAGGAGGCAATCGCGCTGCGGCCAGGCTACTGGATCGGGTACAACAGCCTGGCGATCTTCTACTTCGGCTCGGGCCGTTACGCCGAGGCGGCCGATAACTTCGAGGAGTGCGTGCAGTTGGCGCCCGACAAGTACCGCTGCTACAGCAATCTCGGGGCCGCCTACTTCCAGACCGAACGCTGGGTTGACTCCAGGCGAGCCCTCGAGCGTGCCCTCGAGCTCAACCCCGGGGATGGCCTGTCGCTGTCGAACCTCGGCACCCTCGACTTCTACGAAGGCGACTACGCAGCCGCCGGCAGCCGCTTCCAGGCAGCTCTCGCGGTCGACGACCACGACTACCTCCCGTGGGGCAACCTGGGCGATGCGTACTACTGG
>JACZXM010000465.1 GCA_022571615.1 Acidobacteriota bacterium
ATAGGAGACTCGTGGCCTCTTTAAGGATCACATGGAAGAAAAGCACTATAGGTTACAATAAGATGCAGCGGAGGGTCATTGATGCCCTTGGGCTGAGGCGCCTGTCGCACTCAGTGGAACGGCAGGACACACCGACTATCCGGGGCATGATAGAAAAGGTCAAGCACCTAGTGGAAGTAGAGATATTGGATAGTTAGTGCAACGCACTGACAGTAAGAGAGTGACGAGAGCATGATGGAACAACATGTGGCCCCACCCAAGGGGGCCCGGCGAGATAAAAGAAGGGTAGGCCGCGGCGACGCCAGCGGCCGCAGGCCGTGAGCGAATCGGCATCAGGATGTCTTGCCGAGAGCGAGCCGCATCCCGCGGGCGAATAGATCCCAATCGTCGAGGAGATCGTCGAGCGCCGAGACGGTGCCATCGCTGAAGTTGAAGATGCCTTCGCTGCTTCGCCGAATCGTCTGGATAAGCCCGTAGCCATCCATCGGCGTATCGGCGAGCACCCGCAGAATCAAAGTCATCGCCCCGCCCTTGACGAAGTGCCGGTCCAAGCTCCTCGTTTTTGGGCTCATTCACGCCGTCGGCACCCAGGGGTTGCCCACCAGGGCTCGGCCCACGAGGACGGCAACGACGACCGCGATCGTCCACTTGCCGAGAACTTCGCGCCCAGGTGCCCGCCGCCAGTCGACGTCGCCACCGGTGCTGCGGATCACCGCGAGGCCCATGAGCCTCTTGCCTGGACACTACTCGACCTCGCTGAGCGCCAGGCGCATCCCCTTGGCGAACAGCCGCCAATCAGCGAGCCGCTTCTGGAGCTCGGCTTCGCCCTCCGGGGTCAGGTGATAGACCTTGCGGCGGCGTCCCTCGGGCGAGACCTCGCGGGTTGCCCGGATGAGGCCTTGATCGCGCAAACGGTACAGCAGCGGATAGATCGTGCCGTCGCTGAAAGCGAAGATGCCGTCGCTGCGCTGGCGGATGGTCCGGATCAGGTCGTACCCGTGCGTCGGCGTGGCTCGGAGGATCCACAGGATCAGCGTGGTCGCTCCGCCCTTGACTAGGACGCCGTCCAGCGACGGATTCTTGTCGATCATCTCCGGCGTTCTCCTCCCGAAGTGTTGGCGATACGACACTCGTGGAACGAGTCCATGCCTGTCTATACTTCGGAAAGTATAGTATGCGTTCACCGTGCGTATGCGCGCGCAGTGCTCGGGCTCGTCATTGGCAACGCGCGCCGATTGCCGCTGCCGCCCACGGTGGCGCCGCTCGCTACCGCGGCACGAGGTGCTTGCCGTACCAGGCAAGGAAGCGTTCGTACAGGTCCTTTCTGTAGCTCGGCAGATCGATACCGTGGTGCTGGTTCGGGTACACGACCAGCATCGTGTCGCGGCCCAGGCGCTTCATCGACTGGTACATCTGCTCGGAGTTCTGGATCGGCACGTTCCAGTCCTTCTCCCCGCCGATCCACAGCGTCGGGGTGGTGATCCGGTCGACTTTGTTGAAGGGCGACAGGCGCTCCCAAAGCTCACGGTTCTCCCAGGGGAGGCCGAGCTCGAACTCGTACCAGCGCTGGTAGTGATCGTGCCCGTAGTTGGCGACCCACAGGGCACCGCTGGCCCCGGATATGGCGGCCTTGAAGCGGTCGGTGCTGGTGATGGTGAAGTTGGTCAGGATGCCGCCGTACGACCAGCCGCCCACACCCAGACGGTCGGGGTCGGCGATGCCGCGGGCGATCGCATCGTCGACCGCGGCCAACACATCGTGGCCATCGGGGCCACCCCAGTCACGCCAGATGGCAAGTCCGAAGTCCTGACCGCGGCCGGTGGATCCGCGCGGATTGGGCATCAGCACGACGTATCCGTTGGCCGCAAACAGCTGTGCCTCGAAGTTAAAGCCGAAGTCGTACTGTCCCATCGGACCGCCGTGGATCCACAGAATCGTGGGGTAGCGGAGCTGCGGGTTAAAACCGGGCGGCGTGACGATGAACGACTGCACCTCGGTGCCATCGGGGCTCGAATAGCGGACCGAGGTCACTTCGCCGAGCCTGACTTGCGCCAACAGCTCGTCGTTGTGGTGGGTCAACGGCCGCAGTGCCCCATCGTTGCCAACCGCGAACAGGTTACCCGGCAGGTGAGGCTCCGAGATCATCGCTACCGTCACCCCGTCGGGACCGAAGTGGCAGGCTCCGACCTGTCGGTCGCCTCCGATCAGGCGCTCCGGCTCGCCGCCGGTGATCGAATAGGTAGCCAGGTGTTGGGCTCCGCCGTCTTCGAACAGAAGCCAGACCGAGCCACCGTCGGGGCTGAAGCCGACGCTGCGCACGGCGCGATCGAGTCCCTCGGACAGTACCCGCGGCTCTTGCCCCTCCAGCCCGACGACTGCCAGCTTCGGCTGCGCGTAGTCACCGATCGCCGCATCGGTGGCGGTCTCGACGCGCGCGAGGTGTTCGTCCGGGCGACCGGGGTAGAGTCGCGCGAGCGTCGCCTCGTCCAATTCCCGCGTCGTCCCGAACAGGAACGCGAAGGCCATGGCCTCGGCGTAGCTGTCCGCCACGCTGATGAGGAGCATCGAGGCCACGAGCAGGGCCGTCATGAGCATGGCCCCATGCCGCACGTGGATGCGCTCGAGCAGCAGTCCCATGGGCAGCATCG
>JACZXM010000466.1 GCA_022571615.1 Acidobacteriota bacterium
ATATCGACGGGGAGGTTTGGCACCTCGATGTCGGCTCATCACATCCTGGGGCTGAAGCAGGTCCCAAGGGTTCGGCTGTTCGCCGATTAAAGTGGTACGCGAGCTGGGTTTAGAACGTCGTGAGACAGTTCGGTCCTTATCCGCCGTGGGCGCAGGAGACTTGAGGGATGCCACTCCTAGTACGAGAGGACCGGAGTGGCTGGAGCTCTCGTGTACCAGTTGTTCCGCCAGGAGCACCGCTGGGTAGCGATCTCTGGATTGGATAACCGCTGAAAGCATCTAAGCGGGAAGCCAGCCCCAAGATGAGGTCTCCCGGGGAGTTAATCCCCCTGAAGGGCCCTACGAGACTAGTAGGTTGATAGGCTGCAGGTGTAAGCACAGCAATGTGTTCAGCCGAGCAGTACTAATCGCCCGTGAGGCTTGGCCATATCATTCACCACGCGCAGACATTGCACGGGTGAGCGTTAGGCCGCTGAACACACTCAAGGTAAAGAGTGATTTGCGCACGCAATACCCTGTCTATTCGAGTTTCTCGGTGACTATAGCGAGGAGGTCACACCCGTTCCCATTCCGAACACGGTAGTTAAGCTCCTCAGCGCCGATGGTACTGCATGGGCGACTGTGTGGGAGAGTAGGTCGTTGCCGGGTTTTTCTTGAAGGCCCCCGGGTTGCTCAGGCAGCCCGGGGCCTTCTTGCGTCTTGCCGGCGCAGCCGCAGTCGGTGACGCTGCTCCGGCCTACTGCACGTAGCCGAGCGCTCGCAGGTCGCGCATCATTTGCGGGTCCAGCGCCGGGGCGGGTTCGCCGCCGGCGCCCCCGTGCAGCGCGGCGTTGCGGTTCTGCTGTGCGAGCAGGTGCTGCAGCAGCCAGCGGGTCAGGATAGGACGCTGGTTTGCCAGGTTGTGCCGTTCGCCGGGGTCGGCGTTCAGGTCGTAGAGCTCGGGCCCGTCTCTGGCGGGGTCGAATAGCAGCTTGTAGCCTCCGAGCTCCAGTGCGGTCTTGGGCCGTGCCGGCACCCGACCGTCGTGGTTGCCAACGGTTCGGGCGTATAGGGCGCGGCGGTCGGGGGTCCGGTAATCGAACACCTGTGGCAGCAGGCTATGCCCCTGGAATTGCGCTCCTGCACCGATGCCGACGCCGTCCACCAGGGTCGGGGCCAGATCGATCAGGCTGGCGGGACCGGGCAGGGTGGCAGCATGATCGAGGAGGCTTCGTGGCCACTTGAAGATCATCGGGACCCGGAGCATTTCGTCGTACAGCAGGCGGGTATGCAGGAAGGCGCCGTGCTCGTAGAAGCCCTCGCCATGGTCGGCTACAAGGACGATCAGCGCGTCGTCGAAACGGCCCGCGGCGCGGACCATGTCGAGCAACTCACCCACCTTGGCGTCGGTCCAGGCAACGGTCTCGTCGTAGCGATCACGGGCGATGCGACTCATTTCCGATGCGGAGGCATCGGGCGCTCCCGGGGCGCTGAGGCCGCGCAGGGCGATGCTCGAGACGTCGCGATTCTCCTGCGTATACAGGCCGCGGTACGGCGCGGGTGGCTCATAGGGTGCGTGCGGAAGCACCAGGTGCACGAGCGCGAAGGTGGGCCGGTCGGGCACGAAGAGCTCCTCAGCGGTGGGCACGCGCTCGCGATCCATGTGGCGAACTTCGACGATGCGCTCGAAGCCGCGACGCAGCGACCTGTTGCCGCGCCATACCACGTGATGGCTCCACAGCACGGTGCTGTAGCCGGCCTCGGCAAACAGCTCCGGCAGAGTCGGGATCGTTTCCTCCAGTGGTGCGGTCCAGCTCTCCACCCCGTGGGCGTCGGGCAACCGTCCTGTCAGCAGCGAGGTGACCGCCGGCGCCGTCCAAGGGGCCGGGCTCAGGGCGCGCACGACGACGGTTCCAGCCTCCGCCAGGGCCTGGATCCTTGGTGTCGGGCGCCGGGCGCCGTAGGGGGAGAACGCATCGGCGCGGGCGGCATCGAGCAGGATCACCAGTACATCGGGCTTGCCCCAGCGACCCGATCGGGGTGCCGGCTGCAGATCGGGCATGGAGGCGCCGAGCACAGGATCGGGGTCCGATCGGGAGGCGCGGTACTCGAGGCGAAGATGCTCCCAGCGCAGCGTGCCGTTGACGTTGCCGGTGCTGCGCAGCCGCAGCAGGATCCGCCGTCCGCTCCATCGATCGAGGCTTTCATCCAGATGCCGGGGCCCGTCCGGAGGCTCGAAGTGGGCCGCGAACAGCTCGTGGCCGGAGCTCGCATCTGCCTCCGAGTCCACGACTTCGACAAGGGCGTGCATCGTCGCCGGGCGTTCACTGTTCACCGGGATGGCGTCGATCCGGGCGCGCAGGCGCGCTCCGGCCGGCACGTCCAGCGCGATTTGAATAAGGCTGTCGGTCGGCATCAGGATCGGGCCGGGCGCTTGCACCGTGGGGGCACCGTGCGGCCAGGGCGACCGACCCAGCGGTGAGACTAGCTGCAGCGAGCGCAGCCGGGCGCCTGAGCTGCGAGCGGGTTGGCCGGGCGCGCTGGGCAGCGGCACCGCGTGAGAGAACTCCAGCCGCAACCGGTTGGTGCCCAGGCGCAGCTGCTCGCCGGGAAGCTCCACTTCCACGGTTGCCCAGTGCGGGGGCAACACCAGTGTGCGCAGCTTG
>JACZXM010000467.1 GCA_022571615.1 Acidobacteriota bacterium
CGAGCAGTTCGTCGAGGACCGCCAAGGTCCCAAACACGACGGCGACGGCCCCGACGATGGCCAGCCCAGCGACCGGTGCCGCCAGCTCGGCGCGCCGGCTCAGGAAGATCGCCCACAGCGGCAGCGCCGCCACAACCAGCGCCGGCAGGAACCGCAGCCGCCCACCGTCTGCGAACGGATACCAGAGCGAGCGGGTGCCGAAGCGCGCCGTGCCGTGGCGCCAAATCAGCAAGAACGCCGAGACGATCAGCCACGACAGAAACAACGCGGTGGCGGCGAGAAAGCCGATGAACCGCGCGGACCCGGTCTCCAGCCCACCGGCGAGCTCGGGGTTGCCGCGCAGGGCGCCGATCGAGATGCCCCACAACAGCAGGAGAAACAGGAGCGGCACGCGCTGGAAGTACAGGTACTGAACGAGGTAGAGCAACCGCCGTACGGCGCGCCGGAGTCTCTCCAACCCGATCAAACGGAACCTCTGGCGGTCAACACGACGTTGGCCCCTCGCGACAACAAACATGGATGGGGGGCCATCTTCGCCATGTTGCGGAGCTCGGCGAAGCATTGCGCCGGATCGATATGATCCTTACCTCGCATGTGCTGCCTCCAGGTGCTGGACAAGGGTTCATCACGCGGCCGGAGAGCTTGCCGCGATCCTCGGTTGGTGCGAATCCCCTGTTACGCTTGCACCGCCGGTGTGTATTAGCACACAGAGGGCGCCGCCGTGACCAGCTTTCGAGACACCTAGAAACTCACTCGCAGGATATCTACCGCTTCTGTGCTGGCTCTCGGGATGAGGCCGCCTTCCGGCGCCCTCCATTGGATTTGCCGTATCGGAGCCTACGACCGATCGTTTCTCTGGGGCCTCGGAAGCCTGGGGTCGCGCGAATCCACGCCCTGTCCAGTGATCCCGCCACCGCGATCACCTGGCTGCGCCGGGCCCGCGAACAGGGCCTGCGCGGCGGCCTGCTCTTGCACACGGATGTCGATCTGGAATCGCTGCGCCGCCTGCCGGAGTTCGAGGCGCTGCGCTGAACAAACCGGGAGCCGGAAGCGCCATGAGACGGCGCCCTGCTGCCAGCTGTGGCGGTAGCGCTACTGAAGCCCCTCGGTCGTGATCGTCCACACCAACGAGGACGGCGTGCAGACGCCGAAATCGGTCTGCTGCGCCCAGTTGTTGTGGATGCTGATGGTGTTGGTAGTCCCGGGCGTAACCGTCCAGCGGTTGGCCTCGTCGCGCGTGATGACGGCCCGGTGCGAGCCGGCGTGGTTGTCGCTGAAGCGCAGCAGCCACACGGTCTCAGTGCGCTTCTTGCCGTCACCGCCCACCTTCGATCGTACTCGGGCCGACGAGCCCACGGCCAGGTCAGTCCAGTTGACCGGGTTCTCGGCCTCATCCTCGATGTTGATACTGCCGCTGCCCAGGTTGAAGTCGAATGCACCATCAGCGGTGCCGTCGTTATCCGGCGGCGAAACCAACTTGTCACGGTCATTGAAATGTTGGCTGATCAGAAACGTGATGCACGAACCGGTCGGATCATTGTCGCTGAAATCCATCCGCGCCGATGCGCCAGCAAGGTTGCTCAGCCGGGCGCCGTCGATCGTCCCGGTAGTGGTCAAGGCAACTGCTCCGCCCATCGTTAGCGTCGCCGCAATCTTGCCACCGCCTTTGCCGCCGCCATTGCCACCACCGTTGCCACCGCCACCGGGCTTGTTGGGCTTCTTGGCCTGCCGGTCCGGCTTCTGGCCGCTCTGGCCGTCGACAACGTAGGCTGCCGAGGCGCCGGCCGCCAGCAACATGGCGACCACGGTTAGCAGGGCGAGGAATCGCAAACTGTGGATGTTGGTCATCGCTTTCCTCCCGAGTGTCGATCACCGCCGCCGACGCCCATCGCCGACGTTCGATACGTGGCTATCCTCGGGCACGGTGGCTTCAAAAACCTCAAGAAAACTTCAACTTCTTGTAAAAGCGGCGATTGTCGCGTCATGCTACGGCTCGTCGACTTGGTTCAACCCCCCTGTGCTCCATGATCCCTACGCAACAGCTCGACTCCACCGCGGCGAACGCCGCGACACACGCCAAGTACGACTTCGGGCCCTTCGAGCTCGATACCGAGGCGCGCCTGCTGAAGCGCGACGGCGAGCTCGTAGATCTGGCTCCGCGCGTCTATGCGCTGCTGGAGTACCTGGTCGCGCGGGCCGGCAATGCAGTATCCCGCGACGAGCTGCTCGATTCGATCTGGCGGCAAGTCGCGGTATCGGAACACTCGCTCAGCGAGGCGATCTGGCAGCTGCGCAAGGCGCTCGGCGACGACTCGCGGCAGCCGGTCTACGTTCAGACAGTGCCAAAGTACGGGTTCCGCTTCATCGCCCCGGTCAGCGTGGAGAACCCCGCCGGCGACAAGATTCGATACGCGCCGGCCAGCGTCTGGCGGACCATGGTGCCGGGAATCGCCGCCGGCCTCGTGATCACGGCGATGCTGCTGGCAACCATCATCCGGGCCAGCTTGGCACCGGGCGATCGCACCTTGATCCGGGAGCTGGCCACGGCCTCCGGAGACAGCATCCCCGACTCGGAGGCGGCGGTCTCACCCGACACCACCAAGGTGGCCTACATCGACTACGCGACTCAGCGGTTGATGC
>JACZXM010000468.1 GCA_022571615.1 Acidobacteriota bacterium
TGTTGACCGTCGAGCGCACCTCGGCAAGTACTTGCAGGACAGATGGATTGACATCGGGGGAGTAAGCCGGTCGGGTGGCCGGTCTAGAATGGCCCAGACACCGGTCCTAGCAGGCCCACCGAGACGACCTGATGCAAGTGCCTCTTCTGGTTACCGATTTTCTCCGCCGTTCTGCGGACCTGTATCCCGGCAAGACTGCGGTCGTCGATGGGAACAATCGCTTTACCTACGCCCAGTTCCAGAGGCGCGCCAACCGACTGTCGAACGCGCTGCTGGATCTCGGCTTGTGCAAGGGTGACCGGATCTGTTACCTCGGCCCCAACTCACACCACTTTCTGGAGAGCTTCTACGGCACCGCCCAGATCGGCGCCGTGCTCGTGCCGCTCAACTACCGGCTGGTGCCCTCCGACCACGAGTACATGCTCAACCACGCCGGGGTGAAGGCGGTGCTGGTGGACTGGGAGTACACCGCGATGGTCGATACGATCCGGCCGTCGCTACCGGGCGTCGAGCACTGGATCGCGGCCCAGGAGGGAGACGCGGCGCCGGAGGGTTGGCTGGCGTGGGAACCGTGGATCGCGACAGCCAGCGACTCCACGCCGCCCCCTGTCGATCTGGATGAGAACGACCTGGTGTCGATCAACTACACCTCGGGAACCACGGCGCGGCCCAAGGGCGTGATGCTCACGCACCGCAACTGCTATGTGAACGCCTACGGCATGATCGCGCACCTGCGCTTCTGCCATGACGATGTCGAACTGTGGACGCTGCCGATGTTCCACTGCAACGGTTGGGGCGGCGTTTACGCGCTCACCGGCATGGGGGGCACGCACGTCGTGCTACGGGCGATCGACGCGGCAAGCATCTACGACCTGATCGAGCATGAGGGGGTGACGCTGGCGTGCATGGCGCCGACGGTGCTCAGCGCGATCCTGCAGTATGAGCATCGCGACCGACACCAACTTCGTACGCGGCCTCGTTTCATTGTCGCCGGCGCGCCGCCGCCGGTCGCTTTCATCGAGCGGCTCGAAGAGGAGCTCGGCTGGGAGTTCCTGCAGATTTATGGGCTCACCGAGACCGCCCCGCTGCTGACCGTTGCGGCACCCGACTACGCCACCGACAAGAACGACTACGCCCGACGATCACGGGCGGGTGTTGCGGCGCTGGGAGTCGAAATCGTCCTTCTCGATGATGACGACAACCAAGTGCCGCGCGACAACGAGACCGTCGGCGAGATCTGCGCCCGTTCCAACGTCGTGTTCAAGGGCTACTGGGAGCAGCCGGAGGAAACCGCCAAGGCGATCCGCAACGGTTACTTCCATACCGGCGACCTCGGTGTGTGGGACTCCGTTGGCAACGTGCACATCGTCGATCGCAAGAAAGACGTGATCATCTCCGGCGGCGAGAACATCAGCTCGCCGGAGATCGAGGATGCGCTCTACCGCCACCCGGCTGTGCTCGAGTGCGCCGTGATCGGGGTGCCGCACGAGAAATGGGGCGAGACGCCACTGGCGCTGGTCGTGCTGCGCAACGGCGAGTCAGTGACCGAGCAGCAGCTGATCGACTTCTGCCGCGACAACCTAGCGCACTTCAAGTGCCCGACCCGAGTCGAGATCATCGACGAGTTGCCGCGCACGGCCACCGGCAAGCTACAGAAGTTTCGCCTGCGCGAGCGCTACTGGAGCGGCCAGCGGCGCGTGAACTGAGGGCGGAGGCACGGCAGTGAAACATCCCCTTGACGACGACACCTGATGGCAGCCCGCTCCCGACCCCGGCGCGGCGAGCAGCACGAGGTCGTCATCGACAGCCTTGCCTACGGAGGCAAGGGCGTCTCGCACCTGGGCAGCGAGGATGGTCGCCGCGGCATGGCCTTGTTCGTGCCGCGGAGCGCGCCCGGTGACCGGCTGCGCGTGTCCCTCGGCAGCGTGCGGCGCAGCCACGCGGAGGCCTCCATCGTCGAGATCCTCGCAGCCGGACCCGGGCGCGTGGAGCCCGCCTGCCCGCACTACGAGCAGGGGTGCGGCGGCTGCTCGTGGCAGCACCTGGAGTACGACGCGCAGCTCGCCGCCAAGCAGACAGTGGTCGCCGACAGCCTGGAGCGCATCGGCGGATTCACGGACCTGCCGCTCGCTCCGATCGTCGCGGCCAGCTCGCCCTGGTACTACCGCAACAAGATGGAGTTCACGTTTAGCGCCACCGATGGCCTGGGCCTGCACGTGGCGGGCGACTGGCGGCGCGTCGTGCCGGTGACCGAGTGCCGGCTGCAGTCCGAGCTGGCGATGAGGATTGTTGAGTTCGCCCGCGGCTTCGCGGCCGAGCATCAAGTCGCCTTCTGGGATCCGATCGCGCGGGTTGGCACCTTCCGCGAGCTGGTGATCCGCCACGGACGCGGCAGCGGCCATACCATGGTGGGCATCGTGACCGCCCCGGGTTCCTTTCCGCACCCGCAGCGGTTCGTGCAGGAACTCGTGGCGCTGGATCCGTCGATCGTTTCGATCGTCCATGGAGTCCGGAGCGGCAGCAACGACGGCTCGCCGGTCGAATCGGTGGTCGCGCTCCACGGCCACGACAGCATCGTCGAGCGCGTCGCCGGCCTGGCGTTCCGTATCGGCTTACAGACCTTCTTCC
>JACZXM010000469.1 GCA_022571615.1 Acidobacteriota bacterium
AACGGAGACGGTGGCACCATTCGTGACAACCGGTTGGACTTCAACAGGCATGGGATTGTGCTGAACAGCGACTCGGGTGGCAACACAATCACGGCGAACACAGTTACTAACCAACTATTCAAAGGGATTCGAGCTCTCAGCGGTTCAACCGGCAACGTCATCGACGCCAACGATATCCTGTACAGCGCCGACTCGGAGTCCAACGCACGGCGCAACCCCGGCTGGAGAAGGGGGATCCGAATCGGCAGCGCCGTCGATGGCTTCGTCACCGCCTTCATCCCCGATCCGGAGCCCGATCAGGACAACTCCCCAACAAGCGGCGCCGAGGGCGTAGCCGCCGACGCCGCCGGCAACGTCTACGGTGCTGAGGTCGGACCCCGCAGGCTCCGCAAGTACGTTCGCCGCTGACGTACCCCGCGGCGCCCGCCGACAGTCGCGAGACTACCCTAAGGCAAATCGTCGAGATTCGATCGGGCGTCGCTGTGTTTTCGCATTTGCAGAACAAACCCTCGACTATTGGACGCCGCGCCGCATCGTACTTCGTGAATGCGGTGACCATGAGCCGGAGCCAGACCATGAAGGGACAACACATCGGGGAACTCGAGGAACTCGTGTTGCTGGCGGTCTGCGGCCTCGGCGAGGATGCCTACGGTGTTCCCGTGCAGCAGCGTATCGAGGAAGCTGCCGGTCGGTCGGTGACCATCGGCGCCGTGTACTCGGCGCTCGAGAGGCTCGAGCGCAAGGGTCACGTGCGCTCGCGTGTTGGCGGTGCCTGCGCCGACCGCGGCGGACGTCGGAAGCGCTACTTTCGCCTTACCGATAGCGGCCACAGCGCGCTGCAGGAGGTTCGTCGGATACGTGATGCGATGTGGCGTATGACGGAGCCGCACGATGCCTGAGCGCCCGGCACCGCCGGCGTTGGGCGCCTGGGTGCTGCACCGGCTGTGCGATCCGCGGTTTCGAGACGTGGTCGAGGGCGACGTGCAGCAGCTCTTTCAGGTGCGGCGGCGAGACCGCGGCCGGCGCTACGCCTGGAGGCGCTACTGGCTGGACGTGCTCAGCATTGCCGGCACGCGTTTCGCCCGCGGCCGCGCCAATCAAACTCTCAACGACCCCGATGGAAGGGGAAGAGTCATGGAGACGACGATGGACATCATCCAGGACCTGCGGCAGGCGGCTCGCTCGCTGGCGCGTACCCCGGCGTTCAGCGCCATCGTGGTGCTCACGCTGGGCCTCGCAATCGGGGCCAACTCGACGATCTTCAGCGTCATCGACGGCGTCTTGCTGCGGCCGCTGCCCTACGATGAGCCAGCCAACATCATGGTCATTGCCGAGACCTCGGAAGAGCTCGAGGAGTTCATTCGCAGCACGGCGTCGCTGTCGCTGTTCCGCGAGTGGCGCGAGAAGGGCCGTTCGTTTGATTCCATGGCGATGTACTCGCAGGGCGAGGCGACGCTCTCGAGCCTCGACGAGCCGGTCCGGATGAACGGGCTATCCGCCTCACCGGCCCTGTTCCCCCTGCTACGCGTCGACGCGTTGCACGGTAGGGTCTTCAGTCCCGACGAGGAAAAGCCCGGCAACGATGACGTGATCCTACTGAGCCATCGGGCGTTCCAGCGCTACTTCGGAGGAGACGAGAGCGCCCTCGGCACGCAGCTACGGCTCGACGACCGCAGCCGCACGCTGATCGGCGTGATGCCGCCGGGTTTCGAGTTCCCGAACGCCTCGATCGAGTACTGGGTGCCGATGCTGTCAACACCGCCGGACGAGATGACCATCCGGAGAAGTGGCGGCGGCGGGCAGGTGATTACACGCCGCGAGGAGGTGCGGCGCGGAGGTGGCCCCGGAGGGCCCGGCGCGGCGGGTCCCGGCGGCCCGGGTCGCGCGGATGGAGGTGGCCCGGCGGGCGGCGGGGCCGAGGAGCCCGACCTGCATCAGATCGAGATCCACGCCAACCTCGTGGGCCGGCTTGCGGCCGGCGTCACTCCGGCGCTGGCGGCGGAGGAGGGAACGGCGTTTCTCGGTGGGCTGCGGACGCTGAGTCTGCGCCGCCTGCGCTCTGCCACCGACGACAGCGAGCCAGACCCGGGCCGAGTCGAAGTGATCCCGATGCAGGAGCAGGTGGTCGGCTCGGTGCGGCGCTCGCTGATGATGCTGATGGGCGCTGTGGGATTCGTTCTGCTGATCGCCTGTGCCAACGTCGCCAATCTGATCGTGGCGCGTTCGGTGGAACGGCGCAAGGAGACCGCGGTGCGGGCGGCGCTGGGTGCAAGCCGCTGGACGCTCACCCGTTACCTGTTCATCGAAAGCCTGTTGCTGGCACTGACCGGCGGGGCGCTGGGGCTGCTGCTCGCCTTCGGCGGGCTACGCGTGCTGGCGGCTGTCGGGCCCGATTTCATCCCGCGCCTGGAGGGTGTCGCCATCGACTGGCGCGTGCTGGGGTTTACCGTGGTGGTCTCCCTGATCACCGCGGTGCTCTTCAGCCTCGTGCCGGCGCGGGGCGCCAGCAGGCTCGATCTCACGCAGGCCCTCAAGCAGGAGTCCGGCTACCTCGGCCGGGTGACCGGCCTGGGCCGCGACGCACTTCGTAAGCTGCTGGTGACCGCGGAGGTGGCCCTTTCGGTGGTC
>JACZXM010000470.1 GCA_022571615.1 Acidobacteriota bacterium
TGCATCCCCGCGCTCGGCGCGCTACCCGTCGGTCCGCTGGTCGCCGAAGCGCCAAGGTGGGCTCCCCCGCTGCCGGCTGCAGCCGCCAGCAGAAGCAAGCCGGTGAGGATTCGCGGTCGCGGTGGGAGCATCATCGTCGCTGCCTCCTTCGGGTCTTGCAGGTCCTAGGTCACGCTCGCGATTCCGGCGCCTCCACCGTGCCAGACGAGCTGCTCGAGGATCACGCGGTCTGCAACGGCCGATCCGCTTTCACGCCCAGCCATAGCGCTGCGGCGACGATCGCGACAGCCGCGCAGGAATCCAGGGCGGTCACCCAGCCGAACCGATCGACCAGCACCGGCATCAGAGCCGTCGACACCACACCCCCGAGGTTGTTCGAGGTGTTGATGATGCCGGTCGCCAACCCCGTTCGGCGGCCACCGATGTCCATTGCGGTCGACCAGATCGTGCCCTCGGCGAACTCGGTGAGACCGAAGCTGAGCGCCAGCGCGATCACAGCCAGATACGGATTGTCGGTGCGAGCGCCGTACAGCAGGAAGGCGGCGCCCAGGACGGGCCCCACCAGGGCGGGGACCCGCCGACCCCATCGGCGTCCCAGCAGCACGGTGCCGCGATCGCTGACCACGCCCCCCAACGGCGACAGCATCGCCGCGGCGATGAACGGCAGGCCGGCAACGAAGCCGCTCTGGACGATGCCAAACTCGCGAACTTCGACCAGGTATATGTAGAACCAGAACACGAAGACGTAGAGCACGTAGCCCATCAGGAAGTAGCTGAGGGTAAGCAATAGCAGCGACGGGCTCCTCAAGGCCTGCCACCAGGCCGCCTCGAAGCCAGCGGACGCGGCCGAGACAGTGGCCGGATCGTCGGCTTCGGCCTCCGCGCCGCCAACGATCAACGCCATCTCGGCGCGGTTGACCCGCGCCTGCTCTTGCGGCCGGCTGGCCCCGCGCACCATCCACACGAGGGCGATCGCGACGCTGAGCAGCGAGCCAATATAAAAGGACTGCCGCCAGCCGAGGGTCACCATCAACCAGGCGATGATAGGAGGGGTGATTGCTGAGCCGATGAACACTCCCGCGATGATGAACGAATATGAGAAGGCCCGCCGGGCCACCGGCTGCCAGTCGGCCACTGTACGGGCCGCCATCGGGTAGACGGCGGCGATGCTGCAGCCGAGCAGGAACCGGATCCCGATGAGGAGCGCGAACGCTGCAGCGGGGGACGTGGTGACCGTTCCCGGGAGCCAGCCGGTGGCCAAGGTCAGCACTGCCCAGAACCATCCGATCCCGGCAAGCACCTTGTAGGAGCCGATGCGGTCACCGAGCACGCCCATGGGGATCTGCAGAAGCGAGTAGCCGAGGAGAAACGCGCTGAAGACCTGCCCCATCTGGATCTGGGTGATGCCGAGCTCCGGCATCATGAACTCGGCCGCCACCGAGATGTTCATGCGCGCGACGTAGCTGACCGCGCTGAAACCCACCAGCATGGCGACGATCTCCCAGCGCACCCGGCTGGGGCGTTCATCGAGCTGTTCGCTCACCCCCACCCGCCCTTCACGGATCTCGCGGCGCCTGCCCACCCCTCGGTTCGCGAGCGTGCGCCAGCCTGCCGTTGCACTGCCTTTAGCGATTCCATTCGGGGCGAAGCTCCAAGCGGTCGACGCTGGGTTCGAGAGCGAGTATTCTCCCGCGCGCGGGGATGGGTATCGGGATCCACGGGGTTTTACCCGCCGGTAGAATTCTTGTCAAGCTGAGCGCTGGGTCGGGCCGCTGCAACCGCCACCTGCCCGAAGCCGGTCGTGGCGCGCATCCAGGGAGCCGCTCTCGGCGGCGGCGCCGGGCTGGCGACCGCAGCCGACATCGCCATCGCCTCGGAACGGGCACGGTTCGGCTTCACCGAGGTGCGCCTGGGCATCGCGCCGGCAACGATCTCCCCGTTCGTGCTGCGCAAGATCCACCCCGGCCGCGCCCTCGCCTTGTTCCTGACCGGCGAGCGCTTCGGCGCCCGCGAGGCGCTGGAGTACGGCCTAGTGCAGCAAGTGGTCGCCGAGGTTGATCTCGACACAGCGGTAGAAGCGACCATCGATGCGCTGCTCGCCGGTAGTCCCGTCGGCCAAGCGACGATCAAGTGGTTGGTGGACCAGGTTCGTGGCCGCGACCTGGCGGACGCGCGCCAGTTCACGACCCGGGCGATCGCCAATCTGCGCGCCGGCGACGAGGGCAAGGACGGACTCTCCGCCTTCCTGGAGAAGCGCAAGCCCTGCTAGTGGATCGCCCGTCCGCGTGTTTTACTCAAGGGTAGAATTTCGGGTGCCCGGTGTCGGGTGTCACGCGCCAGCCTAACGAGGACTGATCCGCCAAGTCCCATCATACTTGATCTTATCGCGTGGTTTCCGGGCTCCCGGCACTTTGTTCCGGGATTTACCCTTGGGTAGAATCGCCCGGGCCTTCCGTCAGCCGGGACACTAGGGTATGTTCGACCGGGTGCTGGTCGCGAACCGTGGCGAGATCGCGGTGAGGATCATTCGATCGCTGCGCGAGTTGGGGCTCGCCGTCGTGACCGTGCACTCGGAGGCCGACGTCGACTGCCTACACGTCCGGCTCGCAGACTCGTCGGTCTGCA
>JACZXM010000471.1 GCA_022571615.1 Acidobacteriota bacterium
GAACTGACCCATGTTCTCCGAGTTGATCCGGAAGTAGGCCTGCAGCGGAATCTCGACCTCGACCCCAGGGGGGATGTAGACGAACGAGCCGCCCGACCACACAGCCGAGTTGAGCGCCGCGAACTTGTTGTCCTCGGGCGGGATCACGGTCGCCCAGTACTTCTTGACCAGGTCCTCGTGCTCGCGCAGCCCGGTGTCCATGTCGGTGAAGATCACGCCCTGCTTTTCGATCTCTTCCTTGAGCGAGTGGTAGACAACCTCCGACTCGTACTGGGCAGTCACCCCCGCCAGGAACTTGCGTTCGGCCTCGGGGATCCCGAGCCGCTCGAATGTGTTCTTGATGTCTTCGGGAACCTCGTCCCAGCTGCGCCCCTGCTCGGCTACCGGCTTGAGGTAGTAGTAGATGTCGTCGAAGTCGATCGAGTTGAGCAGCTCGGTGTCACCCCAGTTGGGCATCGGTTTGTCGTAGAAGGTGTCGAGCGAGCTGAGCCGGAAATCGAGCATCCACTGCGGCTCTTTCTTCATGTCGGAGATCGAGCGCACCAGATCGTGGCTCAACCCCTTGTCGGGCTTGAAGACCGAGACCTCCGGGTCGTGGAAGCCGTACTTGTAATCGTCGTCGAGGTTCAGGTCAGCCGGACGTGTAGACATCGATCAAGCCTCCGCGGGCTGCAGGAGCTCTTCTTCGAGCCACTCGTAGCCCTTTTCTTCCAGTGCCAGCGCCAGCTCCGGACCCCCGGTGCGGACGATCTTGCCGTCCATCATAACGTGCACGACGTCTGGCGTGATGTAGTTGAGAACACGCTGGTAATGGGTGATCAACAGGTGTGAACGCTGTGGCGACCGGGTGGCGTTGATGCCCTCCGCGACGGTCTTGAGGGCATCGATATCGAGACCCGAGTCGGTCTCATCGAGGATGCTGAACTCGGGCTCGAGCATGAACATCTGCAAGATCTCGAGCCGCTTCTTCTCACCGCCGGAAAAGCCGTCGTTGACATAGCGACTGGTGAATGAGCGATCTACACCCAGCAGTCCCATGGCCTCGGTCAGCTTTTCGCGGAAGGCGCGCAGCGGCACGTCGCCTCCCTCGGTCCGGGCTTTGAGCGCGGCGTGCATGAACTTCGACACCGTCACGCCGGGAATCGCCAGCGGGTACTGGAAGGCCAGGAACATGCCCTTGCGGGCGCGCTCGTCGGTGTCGAGCTCGGTGATGTCCTCGCCCTTGTACAGAATCCTGCCGCCGAGGATCTCGTAGTGCGGGTGCCCGAGAGTCACGTAGGCGAGGGTGCTCTTGCCGGATCCATTGCGTCCCATCAGGGCGTGGACCTCGCCGCGGTTGATCGTCAGATCGACGCCGCGAAGGATCTCCTTGCCCTCGATGGCGACACGGAGGTCCTGGACCTCGAACAGAGGGGTGGGGTCGCTCATGCTTCGTATTTCTCCTAGGCGCGCGTGCGCGGGGTCTCGGTCGGCATCGACTCGGGTGCGTGTTGGCCCCCGGCGCTGGCAGCGGGCACGTGGACCTGGTGCAGCGGCAGCCCGGAGCCGGCGCGCGTGGCGGAGATCCGCTCGGGCAGAGAGTCCAGGTAGGGCTGCAGTTCCCCAACCACCTGGGCTTCGGTCTGCAGCAGGTCCATGAGGCTGAAATTCTCGAGTACCTGGCGGATCATCGCCGAGATCATCGCCCACACCGGCCGTAGCGCGCACGAGGTCTGGTGGACACAGATGTCCTCCGCACCGGAGTGATGCTCGCAATACTCGGAGTCGAACAGATCCTTCGACAGCGCGGTGATGATGTCCGCCAGGCTGATCTTATCGGCGCGTCTGGTGAGGAGGAATCCGCCGTTGCGGCCTCGCACGCTGCGCACCAACTCAGCCTGGCTGAGCAGGTTGAGCAGCTTGCCAGCGTACTCGGTCGACAGGCCTTCCCGCTCGGCCACCTGTGCCACCGTCATCGGACGGTCGGAGGCGCAGAGTGCCAGCTGCATCATGCAGCGAAGGCCATACTCTTCAAGTGCGGTGATCTTCATCAGACCTGGTCCGGGCCGGGGAGCCAAACGGCAGGTATGGAGAGCGCTACGTAGGATCGCGCAGCCACGCTACCGAAGAACTATAGGGTACTAAAACCTGACGATTTCGTCAACTTTTATCCACCACAGCCTGCTAACGGTCAGTACTTCTTTGACCAGGGGTACTTGGCGTGCTCGCGGGTTTGCGGCCGGTAGTGCTGAATCGACTTGACGTAGCCGAACTCCTTCGGGAACGAGAGCTCGTACGTGTCGGGATTGATCCCGTCGTCGAAGTAGACGGTCTTGGTGTCTCGCGCCGTCCTGGTCATCAGGATGCCGGCGCGCACGTTCTCGGCCGGGTAGCGATGCGCACACACCAGATTGGCCTGCAGAACACCCGCTGGCTCAAGGTAGAATAGGTAGTCCGTGTCATCGAACTCACCGCGCAGGACCGCTTCCTCGAACGCGTCCTGGCTGATGGCGATTCCCTTGCAGGTCGCTGGGTCGGGCTCGGGTGCGGGTGGCTGGACCTCGGCGGCCGATTCCTCGGGCTTGGCGGCCGGCGCAGGCTCGCCGGGCGAGGCCGATGCGGGCTGCTCCTTGGCAGCGACGTTT
>JACZXM010000032.1 GCA_022571615.1 Acidobacteriota bacterium
GCGGTCGCGCAGCTCGGGCGACGGCTCGGCGACCGGGACAGCGTGCGCCAGCAGCCCGGCGATGGCGCGTAGCTCCTCGACCTCGGCGCGGGCCGTCGCGGAATCCGCAAGGTGCGCCTCCAACTGCCGACGATCGCTGTCATCGAGCGCATCGAGAGCGTACCCTGCTGCAAGCTCGCGCCAGTCGTATCGATCGCTCATCGTTGATCCTGCCTCAGATGCTCACCCAGCGCGCCGCGTAGTTTCTGCATTGCCGCCCGCATGCGCGTCTTAACGGTTCCCAACGGAGTGCCGGTAGCCGTTGCGATCTCGCTCTGGCTCATGCCCTGGAAATATGCCAGCTCGATCGTGATTCGCTGCTCTTCAGGTATCGCGCGCAAAGCCGCGCTCACTGCCCCGCTCAGCTCGCGGCGCCCGACCGCGGTCTCCTGATCCGCCGGCTGCCAGCGCCAGGAATCCGGTGAGCTAAGCGCTGCCTCATGTGCCTGCTGCCGGCGGCGGGCCGCACGATAGAGATCCAGAGCGCGGCTCCGCACCACCATGTTCATCCAGGCACTCACCCCACCACGCGCGGGATCGAATCGCCGGCCCTGCTTCCAGAGCTGCACGAAGGCCTGCGCCACCGCATCCTCTGCGTCGCCTGGATCGCGCAGGATCGCGAATGCGATCGAGTACGCCTTGCGGCCATGCCGATCGTACAGTTCCCCGAGGGCTGCCTCGTCGCCACCGTTCATTCGCACCACGAGCTGCGCGTCGTCGATTCTGGTTGGTTCGACATCAACCATGGACGGAACTCGGGAGAGGGACGCACGGCAAGCCCCCGAGCCTAGCCGCTCCATCCAAGTCCGTAAACCCGGCCGGCCCCGGATCAGGATAATCGTTCACATCAGGATACGTCGGGAATCAGGGTTCGGATTCGAACGCCTTGCCAGAATCTCGCTCCAGCGGCTAGAGTCAGGCGCCGAGACCCACCCCCTACACAAGGAGATCGCGCGATGCGCACTCGCCCCCTATCGCTGGCAACCTGTCTACTGACCGCAACCTGTCTGATCGCCGCCGCCCCGTCCCAGCAGAGGGACTTCAGCGAAGTGCAGATCGAGACACTGGAGGTGGCGGACGGCATTTACATGCTCGTTGGAGCGGGCGGCAACATCGGCCTGTCGGTGGGGGAGGACGGACCGTTCGTGGTCGATGATCAGTTCGCCCCCCTGACCGACAAGATCAAGGCGGCGATCGCCGCGGTGACCGATGGCGAGGTGCGTTTCGTTCTCAACACCCACTGGCACGGCGATCACACCGGCGGCAACGAGAACTTCGGCCAAGCCGGAGCGCTGATCGTGGCGCACCGCAACGTGCGCAAGCGGATGAACCCGGAGGAGTTCACCGAGGTCATGGGGCGCACCCAACAGGCGCCGGCGGCGGCCCTGCCGCTGGTCACCTTCACCGACGAGGTCACCCTGTACTGGAACGGCGAGAAGATCCGCGCCCAGCATGTGGAGCACGCCCACACCGACGGCGACACGATCATCTGGTTCACCCACGCCAACGTCGTACACATGGGCGACACCTTCTTCAACGCCCGCTACCCGTTCATCGACATCGATTCGGGCGGCAACCTCAACGGCGTGATCGCGGCCGCCGAGGCGGTGCTGGCGCGGGCCGATGCCGACACCAAGATCATCCCGGGGCACGGGGAGCTGGCTGGGGTGGAGGCGCTGCAGAAGTACCACGACGTCCTGGTGCTGGCACGCGATCGGGTCAGTGCGCTGATTGACGAGGGCAAGAGCCTGGAGCAGATCATCGAGGCCAAGCCGATGGCCGAGTACGACGAGGGCTGGGGCAGCGGCTTCATCAACGGCGAGCGTTTCCTCGCCGCGGTTCATCGGAGCCTGACCGGGAGCTGATCTCGGCGGGCTGCCGCGGCGCTCGACCCCTGGCGATCGTTCGCAGCTGGGCGCGGACGAGCTTCCGGGCTACTGCTGTGCTAGCGCGACGACCGGATCAATCCGGGTGGCGCGCCACGCCGGAACAAGGCACGTCCTTGAGCTCGCGCCGGTTCACCCTCCGGGATCCGGAGCCTGCCGCCCCAGCTAACTCAGTGGATGGTCATGCCGTCCTCATCGTCGACATCGACCGCTTCGCCCGAGACAAAACCGGCCATGGTCATGGCTTCCTCGGCTGCCTCAACGATGTCTTCGTCGTCGGAGCCCGTGAGGTCGAAGAGGACTTCATCTGCTTGGTGCGGGCGGATGCTGCCCACGGCATCGATCGCGGCCAGCAGCAGAGGCTTGTCGGTACCAAGTGAAGTCACGAGTGCGGCGACGTGTGGCCAGGCCGCATCCACTTCCCAGTCGCCAGCCGCGCATACCGCCTGGTAGTGGATGTCAGGATCCGTGTTTTCCAACGCGTCGAGTATCTGATCGTGAAAGCCCGGGACCCAACACATCGCGAAGACCGCGGTCAGCTTCCAGTCTCGATCATCGCTGGAGTACGCCGCGCGGATCGCATCATGGTGCCAGTCCTGGACCGCACGCACGGATGCTTCGAGAATCCTCCGACGCACGAACTTGGGGACAACGGCGTCCATGTAAAGCCTGCGAAAAGAGCCCTGGATGCCAAGGAAGGTCGCTTCGGAGATCGGCACGGAGTCGTCATCGAACCCGTCCATGTCCGCCAGTTCGAGGACGGGCCCCAGTGCGATCGCCGCCTTGGCGCGCAGCTTCTCTGTCTCCTCGGCACTGCCCACAATCGACAGCAGGGCGTCGACGAGCTCGTCGTCAATACCGATGCAATCGCCAGCGAGATCCGCGGCCAGCAGGCGATCGGATTCATCGGCCCGGGGTTCACAGAGAATACCGACGAGAATCGCGCTGGCCCCTTGTGGCCAATCCCAAGGAGGCACGTCTTCCAGCATCCTCAAGTCCGTTCTCTTGTCCCCTCTCGAAGGTTGCTCTTCTTCGTATTTTTCTTCTTCTTCTACAGATTCTTCCCATGATCTTCCGGCCCTGACATCGTCGATCAGGAACCTCACTCCCTGGTTGTCGGACGGATTGAGCCACAGCATCCGCTCGAAAACCTCCTCGGCCTGGTCGAAGCGCTCCAGTCGCCACAGGCACAATCCGTAGCCGTGCATGCAGCGCAGAAACGGCCGATTGTCGATCAGGCCCCATGGCAGCAAGCCGGCAAAGCCCTCGCTGAGGGACAGCTCTCCGATTCGCAGGCCGACCTCATAGTGCCTTATGGCGTATTGGGGCCAATGGTCGCAAGCGAGGTTGCCGAGATGCGAATGCGCATCCAGACACCTGAGGTCGGATTGGCAAAGCTCCATGAGGATGCTGCGTGCACCGTCTGGATCGCCCATGTGCTTGAGATCGTTGGCTTCGTTGATCGGGTCGGAAAACGGGTCGTCTGGATCGGCACCGGGCAGCACCCGCTGCATCTCGAACTGGGGCCGTGGACCGCGGGCGATGATCGGCTTGGCCCACTCCTCGATCGGTTCATCTTCTTCGCCCCAGTAATGCTCTCCGGGGTCCCAGATGTCGTAATCCTCGAGACCGAGCGGTACGAGACCGAGTTCAGCTACGGACAGCCGGGTCGATGCAATCTCTCCGGACAGATGCATGTGACTGCCAAAGCGCCACTGCTTGCGGGGGTTGATGGTGACGATCTCACCGGGCACAAGCTCCCAAAGCTCACCCACACGCAGGATGATGACCCGGTCACTTCCCAGCAGGCGACACCGGGCAGCGGGGTCCTTGACCGACAGGACCACGAGCACCACCGGGCTGCTGAGGTCGAGGTCATCAGCTGATCCCTTGGGCTGCTCGCTCTTTTTCCCCATCTCTATGTCTCCGCCAGTTTGTGCCACGACCTGCGATCACCAACCATAGTTTAAGGTGGCTCGCGCCGCCTATGATCGTCAACCCCGGTGGAGAACGGCAAGTGGCCAAGGACAACGAGCAGATCCAGCTCCTGCTGACCCGCCTCGGCGCCGAGCGTTTGGCCGCCGAGCTCGTGCATCTGGCGGATTACGACCGCGCCATCGAGCGGCGGGTGAAGCTGCTGGCCAAGGAAGCAGATCCCAAGGGTCTCGCTGCCGAGCTGGGCCGGAGGATCGGAGGCCTGAGGCGTTCCTCGCGGTTTGTTCACTCATAAGACCTACGGTCGGGTCGACGATTCCTCCGGCATCGTTGCCGATGCCTATCGCGATGCCTGCGACACCTGGCTTCGTGCGGCGGCTGCTTCGAAAGCTCGTGGAGCTACTGCCGGCCGACGACCAGGCGACAGCGCGCAAGCGCGCCATCGCGTGCGCTATCGCGTTCAACAGTGTGTCGAGAGGCGTCCGCTTCCTGCTGCAGGTCGGCGCGGCTGCCGAGGCCGAGTCGCTGCTTATGGAGCGGTTCCAACAACTCGAGGGAATCGACTATACGAGCCTATTGCCACTGGCCAAGCTGGCAGCGGAGTGTGACCGGCCACGGATCGAGATGCTCTGCTACCGCCAGCTCCTGAACGACATCCTCAAGGAGGCGCGCAGCAAGGCCTACGGCCACGCCGCTCGCTACTACAAGCGCCTGGTGGCGCTCGATGAGGTCATCGATGACTACGGCAGCGCCGCCGACCACAAGGCTTTCGTTGAGGCGGTGCGGCAGGGTCATGGGCGGAAGTACGCTTTCTGGAGAAGGGTCGAGGGGTAACCCGAAACGGCTGCGGCCGGCTGTTTCCCCGGGCCTCAAGCTATCGACCCCGAGGGCGACCGTGCAGGGCGCAGATGCAAGGCGCCACATCCGTGGCCGTCTCATCAAGGGGGGATGAGCGCCCCGTCAACCATGAACCGGGTCCGCTTCCGCCCACGGTCGCTCATCTTGTTCTTTGGTTGCATGTGTGTCACACTTTTGCTGTACGAGTTACTCATGAGCTTCAAAGAAGCTCGATCAAGACTCATCGCCGCGTTAGCGGTTGGTGATTATGAGCACGAGGCGCGGCAAGCGCTCGCGGAAAAGAACCTGCTGGCCATTGGCACCGTCACGGCGGGTTTCGTTATTCGTCTGCTACGCAAGGCCCGCGGTCACGACCACAGGGAGTCGGCCCATCATTGGGACGACAGCGTGACGGTGCATTCGTTCCGCTGTCGAGATGGCAACGATCTCTGGTACATCAAGGCGTACTTCATTGAGTCAACGGGCGCGGTATTCATCAGCGTTCACAGAAGCGAGTAAGTAAGCAGCATGCGGATCTTGAGAGCCGGGGATAGGGGGAAGGCTCTTGCCCCTGAGCGAGGGCTAGTGCCGATCGTCTACGAGTATCGAACCGTTCGACTGCAAGAGTCAGCCGTAGACGTGTCGAATGTTCTGGTGGGGGTCTGCGAGGAAACAGGACAGGTCCTTATCATTCCGGCACAGTCCACTCCGAAGTTGAAGGAGGCCCGTGCGGCCACAAAGGTCGAGACCTGCCAGGTGCGCCTACCTCGGCAGTTGCACGACATCCTGTGGTTGCTGGCGGACCATTATCGAGCCGAAGGCAGCAAGTTCTGGCCGGCATTGGTTCGCTTCTATCTGGCCGAAGCCGTACGACAGCGCCGCCTCGCAGCCCGAATCGCGCGCCTGTCAAAGACGGCACTCGCATCCGAAGGGCCCAAGTCCCGGTTCACGGTCCGGTGCGAGCGGAGCTTGTTGTTGGAAGTGGACAAGCTCGCTAAGGAGTTCTCGGGAGTGACCAGGAGCGACCTGATTCGCGGGGCGATCGTCGCCGCCAAGGACGATGTGCTGGGCAACCGATCCCGCACTCGTGCAAAGAAGCTCGAGGCCATCGCATGCGCTGTCTGATGTTGATTGAAAGCGCCGGGCCCCTGTGACCCCGATTCCCAAGTCCCGCTGATCAACGACGAGAGAACACTTCTGGGCGAACCCGCTTCCAACACGTCACTGCTACCCTTGAGGTTGCACAACACGAGAGTTCGGCGCCTTCATCCGGTCGTCGTGCTCGTTCTCGGCATCGGCCATCGCTCGGCTTCACCTTGAAATCGCCACTGCCTCGTACAGCGCCGTCTGCCCGGCGTAGAACAGGCAGCGCACCGCGATGCGGGCCAGGATGTACAGCTGCCCGATCAGGAACGCCATCAGCAGCGGCGCGGTGGAGCTTTGCCCCGCTCCTGGTGCGACGGCCCAGTAGACCAGCAGCAAAACCACCCACACCAGGCCGGTTGCCAGGTACAGGCCCACCGTGCGGCCGAGGTTGCGGCGCACGAAATCGAGGGCGTGCAGGGGGGCGGTGAGCGCGTTGCGGTGGTTCTGTACCACGACCAGGATCTTGCTGTAGTCGAACACCATGCTCACCAGCCACACCAGGCACCAGATCAGCAGGTATTGGATGACGGTGTAGGCGAAGGCGACGCGCTCGTCGATGGTCTCGTGGGTCAGCGACGCCACCCGGTCGCCGGCCCAGGGCGCGACGAAATGGAAGATCAACCAGTACAGCACGCCGGCCATCACCGCCAGGAGCGCGAAGCGCGGGAAGAAACGGGCGCCCTGCTCGAAGAACGAGCCGTCCTGTGCGCGGCGCCGGTAGCAGGCGATGAAACCGCCCGCACAGAACGTCCAGGCCAGCAGGTACAGGAGCCCGGCACCGACGATGCCGGCGTACTGGTGAAACAGCCCTCCCTGCAGGAAGGTATCGAGGCTGGAAAAGACCGCGCCGATGCCCACCACCGCGGGGTCGAAGGTGGCCGCCAGGCCGCTGGCACCGGCCGAAAAGCCCCGGAACCACAGCTCGTCGAAGCTGTCGCGCAGGTTGCCGGCAGCGAGGCTGGAGCCGAGCGAGTCCTCCAGCGCCCCTGCGAGCACGAGGCCCAGCACCAGGGCGACCGCCACGTTCAAGAAATAGATCACCAGCAGGTATTGCGGGGCCGCACCGACCCGCTGGATTCCTTCCACCAATGAGCGTCCGATGCTCATGTCATCACCTACGACAGGAAGCTGAAGAATTCCAACATGCTCTGGACCCAGATCATCCATTTCGACGCCCACTTGCGGGAGGCGAAGCGAGCCTCGGGCTGGCGCGTCCAGCTGTTGTTGGTGAAGTCCACATCCAGCGTCAGTTTGTGCTCTGGATCGACCCGCACCGTCTCGACCTTCGCCGGCCGGGTGTAGTCGAAGCGAGCCCAGCGCGACCGGCCGTCCCACTGCTCGCGAACGGTCTCACCGTCGGCGAACGCGATCTCGATCTGTACCGGGAAGATCGCCTCGCCCCAGCGGCGCACGATCACCGTTGAGTCGTATTGGGCCGCCTCGTCGGATTCGTCTTCCTCTCCCGCCTCGCCCGGGGCAAACGCCAGGCCGCCCTCGCTTTCGACATAGCCGCGCGGCGATCGCACCGGGCGCGAATCCACCGACTCGACCGCGTAGTCGAACACGTCGGAACTGTCGTAGGTCTGCGCGAAGTACCAGCCGAGGTCCTGGCCGCTGACCTCGTTCACCACGGCGAAGAAGTCCTCCGGCTTCGGGTGGCGGAACTTCCAGCGCTGGTAGTAAGTCGACATGACCTTCTGGAAGGTCTCCCAGCCCAGCATGTTCTCGAGCGTTCGCAGCATCATGCCGGGCTTGCCGTAGGAGTTGAGCCCGTAGGCTCCCGGCCCGTAGCGCCAGGAGGGCGTGGACATGGGATCGAGCTTCAGCTCGGTGTGGAAACCGCCGTAGGCGTCGGCCCCGATCGTGCGCTCGGTCATCGGAACGGAGGGAAACACCACCGGCAGGAAGCCCTCGAAGTAGCGTTGTGTGAGCACCGGGTTCGGGTAGGCGACCTCCATCGTGCGGGTGGTGGAGTAGGTGTCGAAACCCTCGTCCATCCAGGCGTTCTCGAACTCGTTGTTGGCGACGATGCCGTACCAGAACTGGTGGCCGGCCTCGTGCACGGTGACGCCCTCGGGCGATCGCATCGGCGGAGGCGAGAGCCAGCGGGTACCGCCGGTAAACAGCGTCGGGTACTCCATCCCGCCGGTTCTCGACTGGTAGGCGGGGTCCACGACGGTGACATGATCGTACGGATACGCACCCCACCAGGTGCCGTAGTACTTGAGCGCCGCGCGGGTGGCGTTGAAGTAGCGCTCCACGCGGTCTGCGTGGTCGGGCATGAGTAGCAGGCGCATGTCTACCGGCGGCAGGCCCGGCTCCTCGAAGCGCGACTCGTGCACCGTGAAGTAGGGGCTGGTCGTCCAGGTGAAATCGTGGACATCCTCCTGGACGAACTGGTGCGTGGAGGTCCCGTCGCCGTTGTCGCGCACCTGGACTTCCTTGCCGGTGGCCCCGAGCACCCAACCAGTCGGCACCGTCATGCGCACGTCGTAGACGCCGAAATCGGCGTAGAACTCGGTCTGGATGAACTGGTGGCAATTCCAGGTACCGTCGGCCTCGAACACACCCACCTTGGGGAACCACTGCGCCAGAAAGTAGTAGTCGGCAATCGTGCCGGTGCGCGCGAAGGTGCGCGGCACCTTGGCCTCCCAGTGGATCGCCACCCGCACCGTCGCTCCGGGTGCGACCGGCTCGGGCAACGTCACCCGCATGACCGTACGGTCGTGCGGGTTGCCGTCGTCGGGCTGGATGAACTCCGGGACTAGCACGGTGGCGGGCTGTCCCTCGGGCGCCTCGGCGGGCTGTTTCTCGGCCGACCCGGAGTCGCCCAGCAGTTGCACCAGCTTGACGTCGCTGTAGGCCCACTCGTCGTCGCGCCGGTCGGTGAAGTCTCTGGACCGGTAGCGCACCGAGCGCAAGAAGGAGCTCTCGGTGTTGCGCCAGGCGTTGTAGTAGAGATGGAACTGCAGGTCCGGAGCGGGATGCTCGGTGGTGTTGGTCCAGGTGAGAATCTCGCGCCCGTCGAGGATCTTGCGCTCCGTATCGAGCCGCACGTCGATGTCGTAGTTGGCGTTGCGGGCGCTGAGTGCAGCCGGCGGCGCTGGCGAGCCGCCCGGCTCCTGGGCCGCTTGCGCCGAGCCCTCGAGTTGCGCCTCCTCCTGGCCGGCGACTCTTTCGATGGGTGCCGCCCCCTGGCCGGCAACAAGCAGAGCCGCCAACGCGGTGGTCAAGCATCCCCTGGCAAAGATCCTGGAGCGCATCCGCACCTCCCTCGCGTTCGCACAGACCCACGACTGTGGGGCTGCTCCGACCCTACGTCTTTCCGGGTTTAGCCTCAAACCAACGTGCAGGCCGTGCTCGATCCGGAGCACAAACCGGCCCGCCGCCGATCTTCGGCAACCATGGCGTCAGGAAGCGGTACCATGCGGCATCATGCGACGTCCGGTTTTCTTGTTGCTCGCGCTCGGAGCGCTCATCGGGGCGCCCGGCAACCCGGCCGCAGTTGCGTCAGCCCCGGCTCGCGACGTCCTGCTGGATCCAGACAACGCGGCCTGGCAGGTGGCGGCACCGGATCTGTTCCGGGTTCGGTTCGACACCTCCAAGGGAGCCTTCGTGCTCGAGGTCAACCGGCGCTGGGCACCGCGCGGGGCCGATCGGATCTACAACCTCGTGCGGCTGGGCTTCTACGACGACACGCGCTTTTACCGCGTGCGAGAGGGCTTCATTGTCCAGTTCGGCCTGTCGGGTGATCCGGCGGTCAACGCCGTTTGGTACGAGCGCACGATGCCCGACGATCCGGTGCGCCGGGGCAACGAGCGCGGCATGGTGTCGTTCGCCATGCTCGAGGCCCCCGATAGCCGCACCACGCAGCTCTACATCAATCTGGCAGACAACACCCGGCTCGATGCGCAGGGGTTCGCGCCAGTGGGGCGCGTTCTGCAGGGCATGGACGTAGTCGAGAGCCTGTATTCGGGCTACGACGAGTCGGCCGGCGGCGGCATGCGCGGAGGAAACCAGGGCGAGATCGTAACCGGCGGCAACGCCCATCTGGATGCCGAGTACCCGCTGCTCGACCACATCTTCAGCGCCCGGATCGAGCCCGGCTCGATCATGCGCTTCCCCGATACCGGGGCCAATCGCATCCGCATCGAGGAGCATCTGTTGCCGGCCGTCACCACCGGGCCGCTCGATCCCGCCTGGAGCCCCGACGGGCGATGGATCGCCTTTTCGATGCGTGGCGATATCTGGAAGGTGCCCGCCGAAGGGGGCGAGGCGGTGGCGCTCACTCACGGGCCCGCCTATCACTACGAGCCCGCCTGGAGTCCCGACGGAAACACGCTGGCGCTGAGCCTGGAGCTCGATGGCAACTTCGACATCGGCGTGGTTGAGGCCGGCGGGGGTCGGACCGGCGAGGGCAACGCCGGCTCGGGCGAGGTGCGACGGCTCACCCGTCATCCTCACATCGACATCCAACCAGCGTGGAGCGCTGACGGGTCGCGGCTGGTCTTTGCCAGCGCGCGGGGACGGGGCTTCGACATCTACTCGGTTCCGGTGAGCGGCGGTGCCCCAACTCCCTTGGTGGCAGGGCCAGGGCATCAGATCCAGCCCGCGGTGGCGCCCGACGGCGCCGGGTTGGCGTTCGTCTCGCCGCTGCGCGGGCGCCTGGGAACCGGCGCCATCTGGAGCACCGAGCTAACTGCAGGAAACGACCCCGACCCCGCCACCTACACGGCCGCCGAACGGCTCCAGCGTGCCACGATGGTGCACTACGAGGAAACCAGCTACCGATCCGAGCCGGCGTGGACGCCCGATAGCAAGGCGATCCTGTGGGTATCGGATGCGGCGGGCAGCAACGACATCGCCGTGGTGCCGGCCGGTGGCGGCAGTGTGGTTCGCCTGACCGAGGATCGCGGTGACGAATACGGTCCCGTTGCCAGCCCGGACGGGCGGCGCATCGCCTTCGTGTCCAACCGCAACGGCCCGATGCGCCTTTACACCGCGCCGGCCGGCGGGGCGCGGCGCAGCGCCTGGAGCGAGGTGCGGATCACCTCACGCCGAGCCATGGTGCCGAGCGGTCGGGTACGGATCCAGGTGCGCGACGCCGCCAACGGACAACTGCTGCCGGCACGCGTCGTCCTCACTGCGGCCGATGAGCGCAGCTACGCCCCCGAGGGCGGATTCCACAAGGTGGTCTCGTCCACCGACATGCACTCCTTTCACCTTCAGGGTGCGGTCGAGGTGGAGGTGCCCGTGGGCACGGTGCACGTAGAGGCGATGCACGGGTTCGAGTTCGAGCCGGCGGCCGCGAGTGTGCAGGTAACCGCCGGCGGGACCACACCCGTCGTTCTGGAGCTCCAACGCCTGATCGACGCTCCAGCCCTGGGCTGGTATTCGGGCGATACCCACGCCCACGATCTGCACCAGGGACGCCACGGACTGAGCCGCAAGGAGTTCTTCGGGCAGCTGTTGGCCGAGGATCTGCATGTCACCAACGCGCTCATCCACATGGACGGCACCCGCATCATGGGACGGTGGGAGGATCTCACCGGGGAGCCCTCGCCGCTCTCCACCCCGGAGCACATCCTGCAGTACGCGCAGGAGTTTCGGGGCTCGTTCGGCCACGTCGGCCTGCTGGGGATCTCCGAGTTCGTCATGCCGCTCATCGGCGGCACGCCGGCCACGCAATTTGCCAACGATGTGCTGAACTTCGCGTATCTCGATGCCGCTCGGGAACAAAACGGCATCGGCGGCTTCATGCACCCCTACACGCGTCCCGTGCGCACACCGGCCGACGGTGCCTTCTCGGAGATCGCCCTGGACGTGGCGCTGGGCAAGGGCACGTTCTTCGATGTTGCCTCGATCTGGTATGACGAACTATCCAACGCCGCAATGTACTACCGCTACCTCAACGCCGGCTTTCACCTGGCTGCCAGCGGCGGCTCCGACAACTTCGCCGACGTGTGGCGCGACCCCGGCGCTGGCACCGACCGCACCTACGCCCTGCTGCAGGGACCGCTGTCGCTGCCAACGTGGCTGGAGGCAGTGGCGGCGGGCCGCACCTTCGCCACCACCGGGCCGTTGCTCTTCTTGCAGGTCAACGGCGCAAAGCCGGGAGAACACCTGGATCTGGGACCGGACGATCCCGTGCACGTGAAGATCGATGTCGCCTCGATCGTGCCGCTCGATCGCGTCGAGATCGTCGCCAACGGCGAGGTGGTGCATGGGTTCGATGCCCGCTCCGCAGGGCACCGCTTCTTGATCGAGCACACCCTCGATCTGCCCGAAGGCGGCTGGGTCACGGCCCGGGCGGTGGGGCCACCGGCGCGAGCGGTTACCGACAGCTACGCCTTTGCCCAGACCAGCCCGGTGTGGGTGACGCGCGAGGGCAGGGCGTTTCGGAGCGCCTCCGATGCCCGCTTCCTCGCCAACACGGTGCGGGCTCTGTGGCGGCGGGTGTCCGAGCGCGATCGTTTCGTCGACGCGGCTTCCCGCGAGCGCTACCGGGCGGCGGTGAACGAGGCGATCGGCATCTACGAGCAAATCGCTACCAGCGCCGATACCATCACCTCCCCCAACCCGGATCCCCGCGTGCATCAGCTTCCCGCCGGCCCCGAGACCGTCGCCTGGGGCTACTACTGGTCGGAAGGCAAGCCGGTGCTCGAGATCGACTCCGGCGACATCGTCGAGGTGACGACGATGATCACCAACAATCCGACGCGGCTGGAGGCCGCCGGGGTGCCGCCCGAGAAGGTGCAACAAGCGCTGCGCGATATCTACGAGCAGGTCACCGACCGAGGCCCGGGGGGTCACATTCTCAACGGGCCGATCTTCGTGCGCGGGGCCGAGCCGGGCGATGTTCTCGAGGTCCGCATGCTGTCGATCGATCTGGAGATAGATTACGGCTACAACGGCTGCCGGGGCTTCCTTCCCGACAATTGCACCGAGCCCCGCACCCGCATCATTGCGCTCGAT
>JACZXM010000472.1 GCA_022571615.1 Acidobacteriota bacterium
ACGGCGCGCCGGTCGCCGCGGCGCTGATCGAAATCTGGCAATGCGACGCCAACGGGCGCTACTTGCACAGCGGCGACGTCTCGCAGACCCGCGTGCGCGACCCGGACTTCCAGGGCTACGGCGTGACCCGGACCGATACGGACGGCCGCTACCGTTTCCGCACCATCCTGCCGGTCGAATATCCCGGCCGCACGCCGCATATCCATGCCCGCATCCAGCGTGCCGACGGCAGCGAGCTGATCACCCAGATCTATCTAGCCGGCCACCCGCTGAACCAGGGCGATTTCCTGTTTCGCCGCCTCGGCCGCGCGGCGCTTTTGCTGCTCGATGCTCACCGGCTCTCCCCTTGTGGCAGGTAGTGGTCGAGAAGTTGCTCCAGGCGCGCGATGCGCGACTCGAGCGGTGGATGCGAGGACAAAAAGCCCTTCGCCCGCTTCTCCCAACGCTTGATCGGTTGCACGATATACAGGTGCGCGGTGGCCCGGTTGGCGGCCTCCAGCACCTCCTTGTCGCCCCCGAGCTTGCGCAGCGCGGAGATCATCGCCTCGGGATTGCGTGTCAGCTCCACAGCACCGGCGTCGGCTAGATACTCTCGCTGGCGCGACGCGGCCATCTGGATGAGACGGGCCGCCGCTGGCGCAACGATCGAAAGCAGGATCGCGACCAGGAACATGACCGCGGCTCCTCCACCAGCCCCCCCTTTCCGCGACCCGCCGCGCCGGCGGCCAGCGCCGGTCCAGGCCCCAAACCGCAGCGTGCGCCAGAAAAAATCGGTGATGAGAACGACCATCCCGACCAGTGTGGCCAGCAGCATGGTGAGTCGGATGTCGTAGTTGCGCACGTGCGAGATCTCGTGCGCGATGACCGCCTGGAGCTCGTCGCGCGACAGGCGCTCACGCAGCCCACGCGTGATCGCGACCGCCGCATGTGCGGGGTCGCGCCCGGTCGCGAACGCGTTCAGCGCGCTGTCGTCGATCCTGTATACGGATGGTTTCGGAATGCCGGCAGCGATCGCGATCTCCTCGACGACGTTGTAGAGCGCCGGATCGTCCTCCCGGTCGAGTGGTGCGGCCCCGCTCATCGCCAGGATCGCCTTCCCGCCTCCGTAGTAGCTCCAGGCCGAGATTAGTCCAGCCACCGCCACCGCCGCGCCCCCGACCAGCAGCGCTCGGCTCGGCTCAGCATGCAGAAGCCCACCCGCAAGCACGCCGACCAGGATCCCCACAAACAACACGAACCCGACCACCAGCAGCACGCTGTTGCGCCGGTTACGTGCGATCAGATCATGATAGGTGACATCGCCACGACTCACCCGCTACGCCTCCCGCCTGCGAGCAGGCCGTGCTAGAACTTCACCTGCGGAGCTTGGCGCTGCTCGGCCAGCTCGATCTCGAAGAAGTCGCGACGCGCGAACGCGAACATCCCCGCCACGATGTTGTCGGGAAAGCTCTCGAGTCGGGTGTTGTATTGGCGCGCCGTGTCGTTGTAGTGCTGGCGCGCGAAGGCGATCTTGTTCTCGGTCGAAGAGAGCTCTTCCTGCAACTGGGTGAAGTTCTGGTTCGCTTTCAGATCAGGATAGGCCTCCGAGAGGGCGAACAACTGGCGTAGCGCCCCGCTGATCAGGTTCTCCGCCTGCGCCTGCTCCTGTACGTTGCCGGCCGCAATGCCTGCTTGGCGGGCGCTGATCACTGCCTCGAAGGTCTCACGCTCGTGCTTGGCGTAGCCCTTCACTGTCTCGACGAGATTCGGAATCAGGTCGTAGCGGCGCTTCAGCTGCACGTCGATCGACGCCCAGCCGTCCTGGCAGCGAACCTTGAGTTTGACCAGCCGGTTGTAGATCCCGACCAGCCAGGCGCCGAGGACGGCAACGATGCCGGCCAGCCCCAAGAACCCGATGAACATATCCCCTCCTTGGGTATCGGCCAGTCCACGCCGATTGCGGCGGTGACCACGGCAGTGTTGAACCGCAGTACTCAGGATAGCTCGCACCCCGTAACCACGCGACCGACCACGCCGCCAGAGTACGGTTTAACCGCTCCAGTTGTGCTCAGGCGACCCTGTTTGGTAACAGTTCTGGTAACAGGCGTGCCTGGCGAGAATCGCATCGCTACCAAGCTACGTGCAGCGATCGGAGCCGGTGTCATAGACCTCGGCATCGACATCGCCGAGGTGCCAGCCAAGTCAGCCGGTAGTGTCCCATTATGAAAGTCACTAGAAGACAGTTTGGTGCGAAAATTGCACGTCAGATGAGTATGCTGGCGGCATGCAAGACGCAACCCGCAAATACGGCTGGGTGGTCTCGGGCCTTGTCGGGTACGGGATTAGCGTGAGCCCCTACCAGAACGCGTACCTGTCCTTTGCCTGTTTTGTCGTGGCGAGCCTGTGGATAGCAGTAGCCGTTCACACGGCAAAGACACCTGGTTGGCTTGTAGCGGTCAGAAAAAATCATCCGGGACTGAGATGGACCGCAACCGCGATCTTGGCGGTAACGCTGATTGTGGTGTCGTATATCGCTGCTGGCTCTCCGGCGTCTAGCCCTGTGATCGCTGCCGATGCGGAAGCAACGGGTAGTCAGCTGTTCCTCTACACGCCATATGCCTATGAG
>JACZXM010000473.1 GCA_022571615.1 Acidobacteriota bacterium
CGACGGTGTGCTGCGCTGCTGGGCGGTTCCGAACGGGCCCTCGCTCGACCCTGCGGACAAGCGCCTGGCGATCCAGACCGAGGATCATCCGGTCGAATACCTCGACTTCGAGCAGGTCATTCCCGAGGGCAACTATGGTGCCGGGCCGATGATCGTGTGGGATCGAGGCCGTTGGGTGCAGCGGTTCGACAAACAGACGGGCGAAAACAAGCTGCTGTTCGACCTGTATGGGCACAAGCTCCGCGGCCGCTGGACCCTGGTGCGCACCCGGCGGGACCCAAAGGAGTGGCTGCTGATCAAGAAGGTCGACGGCTGGTCACGACAGGGAGACGAGGCTGACCTGCCGCAGGAGTCGGTGTATTCGGGGCTCCTGGTAGAGGATCTGGCCGCCAGCGACATGCGGTGGCGCGAAATCGAGACCTCGCTGAAAGCGCGCAACATCCGGCGCCGGCCGGTGAACGCCTCGAGCCTGCCGCTGATGCTTGCCAAGACCGCCGACGCTCCGTTCTCCCGCCGTGGGTGGCTGTTCGAGCTCAAGTACGACGGCTATCGGCTGGTTGCCGGGGTGGACGCTGGGCGTGTGTACCTGCGCTACCGAGGCGGTAGCGAGGCGACCGAGATTTACCCCGATCTGACGCCCGCTCTTTCCTCGCTACCGTATGACTCGCTGGTGCTCGACGGCGAGGTGGTGGTACTCGGTGAGGACGGCCGGCCGGATTTCGGGCGCCTGGCGAGTCGGGCGCGCTTGAGCCGCACGACAGACATCCTGTCCGCCTCGCTCGAGCGGCCCGCCACCTACTTCGCGTTCGATCTGCTGGAGCTCAATGGCTACGACCTGCGCTCCGAACCGCTGTCCTCACGCAAGCAGCTGCTGGCGAGCGTGGTCCCCAGGCTGGGCCCCGTCCGCTATTCGGACCACGTCGAGACGCTGGGGGCAGAGCTCTTCGAACAGGTCCAAAAGATGGGCTTGGAAGGGCTCGTGGCCAAGCGCGCCAACTCTCGATACCTGGGCAAGCGATCCGACCACTGGCTCAAGATCAAGGCCGATCGTACCGCCGCCTTGGTCATCGTTGGAACGGTGCGGGGCAAAGGCTCGCGGAGCGATCTGGGGGCGATCCTCGTCGGTGTGCACCACGGCGAGGGACTAGTTTATGTGGGGCGCGTTGGCAGTGGCTTCGGACACAGCGACATCGAGCAGCTACGCGAGCGACTCGCTGCGCTCGCGTTGGGATCGGAGGTCGGACCGGTGGTAACGTTGCCAGAGCCCGACACGAGCCGGCGAGCCAAGTTGCCGAAGCCGGCCGATACGGCGTGGGTGCGGCCCGAGCTGGCATGCGAGGTTCGCTTTAAGGAGATCACCGCCGACGGGCTTCTGCGGCATCCGGTATTCGTGCGTCTGCGGCCCGACCTGTGCGCGGCCGATTGCAACAGCGGGCAGCCCGGCCTGCGGCATGCGGCCGTGTTCGGGGATGGTCGTGATCCGGACTCGGGCCCGCCTCATGCCAGTGCGTCCGCTCGGTCAGCTGAGGGACCTCGCACCCTGATCACGCGCCCCGACAAGATCTTCTGGCCCGCAGAGGGTTACACGAAGGGGGATCTGATCGACTACTACGGGGCGGTCTCGGACTGGATCCTGCCGTACCTGCGGGACCGCCCGCTGGTACTGGACCGCTATCCCGACGGCATCAAGGGCAAGTCCTTCTTTCAGAAGCACGCTCCCCACTTCACCCCCGACTGGATACAGACCACGACGGTCCATTCCGAGAGCAGGGAGCGGGACATCGAGTACTTCCTCGTGCAGGATCGCGAGTCCCTCCTCTACATGGCCAACTCGGGCGCCATCCCGTTGCATATCTGGTCGAGCCGGGTGGAGAGTCTCGATCGACCCGACTGGGCGATCCTGGACCTTGACCCGAAGGACGCACCGTTCGCGAGCGTGGTGGAGGTGGCACGGGCGATCAAGCATCTGTGCGACCAGATCGAGCTGGAATGCTTCGTCAAGACCAGTGGCAAGAGCGGCCTGCACGTGCTGGTACCGCTGGGGCGCCAGCTGCGCTACGAGCAGAGCCGCATGCTGGCCGACTTGCTGGCGCTGATCGTATCGCGCCGGCATCCCGAGGTGGCCACCATCCAGCGTTCGTTGCATCGCCGTGGAGACAGAGTTTACATCGATGCGGTGCAGAACGGGCCCGGACGCCTGTTGGTGTCACCGCTGTGCGTTCGTCCTGTCCCCGGGGCGCCTGTGTCCACACCGTTGCGCTGGCGCGAGGTCAACGCCAAGCTCGATCCCCGCCGGTTCACGATCAAGACGGTGCCTGCCCGGCTGCGCCGTATGAAGGATGAGCCCCTCTGCGGTGTGTTGCGTGCAAGTCCCGACCTGCCGGCGGCTCTGGGGCGTCTGTCCGATCTCTAGCCTGCATTTCTCAACGGGGTGCTACTGCGGGTGCGGAAAGGGGCACGTCTACGGCGTTGCACGCGGTCGGGCTCCTCGACGTACTGCAAGAGTACGCCTGCGGGGCCCTCTCTCGCGCGCCTTGTATCCGCCCCCTCGCTACGCACCCCGTTGAGAAATGCAGGCTAGCAGCCCGTGGTGGAAGTGTGA
>JACZXM010000474.1 GCA_022571615.1 Acidobacteriota bacterium
GCCCGAGCGTAGGCGCGGCAGACGGCGGTGACCAGAGCTGGGCCGATGCCGTGCCCGGTCACGTCGGCGAGCGAGACCGCGAGACGATTGTCCGGAAGCGGCTGCCAATCAAAGTAGTCGCCCCCGGTCTGATCGGCCGGCTGGTTCCATCCCGCTACGTCATAGCCCGGAAGGTCCGGTGACGTCTGGGGAAGTAGCCCCTGCTGAATAGACCGCGCGATCCCGAGGTCGTGGTCGATGCGCTGCCGCTCCTCCGCTAGCCGTTGACTCCGCGACATGACCTTCGACACGGTCAGCGCCGCTACGACGAACGCCGCCACCACGCCGGCGGTGAGCAGACCGATCTGCCGCCGCAACGTCGCAATGGGAGCAAAGGCCTCGCTCGCGTCGATCTCGGAGAGCAGGGCCCAGTCCAACCCTGCCACCGACAGCGGCGCATACGAGCTGAGCACGGGAATACCACGGTAGTCGGCCACGATTTCCGTTCCCGAGTGTCCGGCCAGCGCGCGTCTCGACGCCTCGGTATTAACGGGCTGGAAGAGGATGGTCGTGCCGAAGACCTCGATATCGTCGATCGTCTCGGCGTCGTGGAAGTCCCGGATCGAACCGGTGTCCTTGCGGTGGCTCGGCGCTGCCTACTGTGGATGGCTGCCGTCGCTGCATGGAATGGGACGAGCAGGCGCCATACCGGAGTTTCGCGAGGCCCTTCGAGACTGGAATGTCCCCACCTGGAGCCTTGTAGTGGCGGACGTGGATGGCAACATCGGTTACCAGTCGGTCGGCCGCATACCTATCCGCAAGACCTGGGAGCGCGCATACCGGCCGGGCTGGGATCCGGCGCACGCCTGGGACGGTCTGATCCCCTACGACAGTATGCCGCGGCTGGAGAACCCCGACCGAGGGTGGATCGCAAGCGCGAATAACCGCACGGCGCCGAGCGATTTCCCGTACCCGCTGGCAGGTGCGTGGAGCAGCGGCCACCGCGCGCGTCGCGTCCGCCAGATGATCGAGGCCAGAGAGCTTCTGCACCTCGACGACATCAAAGAGATGCACCAGGACGCGATGTCGCTCCGAGCCGTGGATTGCCTCCCGGGATTGCAGGCAGCCCTGGCAAGATCAGACGATGCACGGGTCCAACGTGCAGCTGGGTTGCTGGAGGCATGGGACTGCCGAATGGAGCTGGACCGAGTGGGGGCCACGATTTTCGAGACATTCTTCGCCGAGTGGAGCCGCACCGTCGCCGAGGTCCGATTCCCTGCTGAAAAAGCGGAATTCGTCGCGGGCGCCGTGGGTGGGCTGGCGACTCGTTTGCTTTACGAGAACCGCGCAGGCTGGTTCCAGGACGACGAGGAGCGCGAGGAGGCAATCCTGCGCGCGATGATTGCGACCCTGGAGCGGCTTGGAGACCGGTTTGGCGAAGATATGGCGAGCTGGACGTGGGGCAACGCACACCGCATACATCTCGCACACGTGTTATCCGGCATCGGAGAACTGGGTGAGCTGCTGGACCGCGGGGGGATCCCGGTCAGAGGCAACGGCGTCACGGTGTGCAACACCGGGTTCGACCCAAACTGGGGCGCCCGGATGGGTGCTAACTACCGGTTGATCGCCGACATGAGCACGAATCCGCCCGGGTTGTGGGCGGTAGACGCCCAGGGCCAGTCGGGCCACCCGGGCAGTCCTCACTACTGCGACCAGCTTGAAGAGTGGATCAGCGGCAGGTACCACTATCTCTCGCTGGATCGGGAAACGGCCTCGAAAACGGCAGTGGACACTCTCACACTGGCACCGGAATAGGCGCTCGACGCAAGTGCGTCTCTGTCCGCTCGGTAGTGTCCCAAGGAGCGTGTAAAAGCCGCGGTACAATTCGGCCGCCCTGCGGAACGTGAACCGGTCCGGCGACCCTCTCAAGACTGGCAGAAGCGACTCGAGTTTCGCGCGGGGAGCGATCGATGACGCTTCACATGCGCTCGGAGGGCAGCCATGCCCGGTAAACCGGATGGACATCGACTCATACTTTGCAACGACGGCGGCACGCTGCTGGGGCCGACGATGGACGCCCCCATGGGACGCGAGGGGCTGGCGAAGCTAACGATCGGCCCCCTTCTCGACACGCAGGTCGACACCCTCTACTGGCAGCTGGGCACGGATCCTTACCAGAGCACGCCAACCCACCGGCTCTCAGACTGGTACTCCCACAGCACCGAGATTGCTCCCCGATGGGGTACCGGCCAGGAAACGTTCGATTCGTCCGGAAACTGGCGCATCTACGAAAACACGAGACAGCTCATCGACGAGGGTACCGACCCGCCCGCGGTCGTAATCGAGGAAGGTCGCAAGGCGGGGCTGGAGGTCTTCCTGTCGATGCGCGTTAACGATATCCACGATGGGAACCTCGACTCCAATCACCACCGGTTGCTCTCGCCGATGAAGCGCGCCCACCGCGATTGGCTACTGGGGCCGGCATCGAACCGGACATCGGGGGAGCGGTACCCGGGGCTCTCACGCTTCGCCTACAACTTCGCGGTGCCGGAGGTGCGGGAGTACAAACTTGCGCTTGCAAGGGAGACGATATCGAACTACGACCTCGACGGCCTCGAC
>JACZXM010000475.1 GCA_022571615.1 Acidobacteriota bacterium
TGAAGGTGGTGCGGAAGTAACCGGCCCGCAAGCCCGGCGGGGTCCTCGCCGCCACACGCCGACAACCGGACACGGGATCGATGCCCGACGAAACGACCGACAGCACACAGCCCCAGGCGAGCGCCGAAGGCGCCGGCGCCGAGGCGCCGGAGGCCACTGAGCCCGAGCCGCATCCGGTCATTGTGGCGCTGCAGCAGCACTGTACTGGCAAGTTCGCCGCCGAGGGCGAGGACCAGTGCGGCACGCCCATCGTTCGACTCGGCTCCGAGCGCCTGGTCGAGGTCATGACCTGGTTGCGGGACCATGACGCGACCGGCTTCGACTACCTGTCGAGCCTTACCGCCGTCGATTGGACCGTGCGCGAGCCCCGCTTCGACGTCGTGTACAACCTCTACTCGATCCCGAACAACTTGCGTCTCACGGTCAAGACCGGGTGCGCCGAGGACGAGGGCGTTCCCACCATGGTCGACATCTGGCCCGCCGCCGACTGGCTGGAGCGCGAGACGTACGACCTGTACGGCATCGAGTTTCTCGGCCACCCGGACCTGCGGCGCATTTTCCTGCCCGAGGACTGGGACGGCTTCCCGTTGCGCAAGGACTATCCGCTCGAAGGGCCGAACCTCGAATTGCTGACCCGGCAGCAGGCGGCGTTCCGCGGCGGGCAGTTCGACCGCATTCGCGGTGACTACGAGCTCAACGAACAGGAGCGCGAAATGGCCGGTCCAGGGATCGTCGGTGCGTTATGGACGCCCGAGCCGGACGCGGCCGACGCAACGGAAACGGAATCGGATCCACAGGATACGGACTGACGCACGATCGCAAGGCCGCATCAAGGGTACCCGCGGGTGCCCCGGTCTGATCGGGTGGTAACGCTACCCTCGAGGTACGGCCACCCACGACGGGAGAGCAACGGGAGCATGCTGGAGGCGAAGGAATTCGAGCTTAACATGGGGCCCCAGCACCCCTCCACTCACGGCGTGCTGCGCCTGGTGCTCTACCTGGACGGGGAGACCATCCAGGATGTCGAGACCGTCATGGGCTACCTGCACCGCGGCACCGAGAAGCTGTGCGAGACGCGCAACTACTACCAGAATGTGCCGTTCACCGATCGCACCGACTACCTGGCGGCCCCGTACAGCAATCTGGGCTACGTCGAGACGGTCGAGCGCCTGGGCGGTTGGGAGACGACCGAGAGGGCACTGTTTGCGCGCCTGGCGATCGCCGAGCTCAGCCGCATCGCCAGCCATCTTTTTTGGTTGGCGACGCACGCACTGGACGTCGGCGCCCAGACGATGCTGTTCTGGTGCACCCGGGAGCGCGAGGTCATTCTCGATTTCTTCGAAGCAGCGCTCGGAGACCGGCTCACTACTTCGGCCTTCCGGCCCGGCGGGCTACGACGCGATCTGCCCGAGGGCTGGGTCGAGGCGGTGCTGGGTTTCTGCTCCACCTTCCCCCAGCGCGTCGACGAGTACGAGACCCTGCTGAGCAAGAATCGGATCTGGCTCGAGCGCACGGTCGGGATCGGAGTAATCAGCGGCAAGGACGCCACGGCGCTTGGCCTGTCGGGCCCCATGATCCGTGGATCGGGCGTGGAATACGACATCCGCAAGGCCATGCCGTACTGCGGCTACGACCGGGTCGAGTTCGACATCGCGGTGTTTCCCGATGGCGACAGCTACGCCCGGTACCTGGTGCGCATGGAAGAGATGCGCCAGTCGGTGCGGATCATCGAGCAGGCGCTCGACAAGATGCCCGAGGGCAAGATCATGGCCAAGGTGCCGCGCAGTATGAAGATCGCCGAGGGAGCCGAAGCCTACCACGTGGTCGAGAGCCCGCGCGGCGAGCTCGGCTACTACATCATCGCCGGCGGCGGTGACACCCCATACAAGTGCAAGATCCGGGCTCCTTCCTTCTGCAACCTGCAGTGCATCGCGCAGTTGTCCAAGGGCCACCTGATCGCCGACGTGGTGACCCTGATCGGAAGCATCGACATCGTGCTGGGGGACGTGGATCGATGAGCGATTTCCTGATCGTGAACGTGCTCATCCCGTTCGCACAGATCGCCGTCTTGCTCGGCGTGCTGGGCCTTGCCACCGGCTATATCGTCCTGGCGGAGCGCAAGATCCTGGCCTTCATCCAAAGCCGCCTGGGGCCGATGCGGGTCGGCCCCCACGGGCTGTTGCAGCCCATCGCCGACACCATCAAGCTGCTGCTCAAGGAAGACATCGTCCCCGGACGAGTCGATCTGGCGATCTTCCTGATCTCTCCAATCATGGTGGTGGTCACCGCCTTCACCACCCTGAGCCTGATCCCCTGGGGCGAGGGCTTTACGCTCTTCGGCTACCAGATCCCCGGCGCCATCGCCGATGTCAATGTCGGCATCCTGCTGATCCTCGGCATCGGCAGCCTGACCACCTACGGCGTGATCCTCGGCGGTTGGGCAAGCAACTCCAAGTACCCCTTGCTCGGGGCGCTGCGCGCCGCCGCCCAGATGGTCTCCTACGAGATCGCGCTGACCTTCTCGGTGCTCGCAGGCCTGATGGTCGCCGGCACGCTCTCGATGGTCGGTATCGTCGAAGCACAGCGGAGCGCCGGTC
>JACZXM010000476.1 GCA_022571615.1 Acidobacteriota bacterium
GGCCGCCTTGCTCGCAGGCGTTCTCCTGGGGTTCAACGCCCACACCCTGACCCGGGTGCCGCACATACAGGCGCAATACCTCGGTGTGATCGCGCTCGTGTTCCTGGTCTTCGATCGCCTGCTGATGGATCGCCGTCGTGCGGATGTGGTGCTGCTGGCGCTGGCGGTGGTCGCCGCCGCGTTGACCTCGGGTTATGCGGTAGTTCTTGCGGTCGTGGGATTGGGGGTCGCGGTGCTGGCGCGGGCGGATGAATGGATGCGCGAGCGGCCCGGGAACCTGTTCGGCCTGCTCGCGGGAGCCACCATCCTGGGCGGCTTTCTGGTGCTTCCCGTGGCGATTCCGTACTGGCTCGCCGGCGCTCAGCAAGGCCTCGAGCGGCCGCTCTCGCAAGTGCAGGCATTCGCGATCACGCCGCTGAGCTATGTGGCCACCGCGAGCCGATTCCATTACGTGCTGTGGGCGCAAGGAATCTACGAGCGCGCCGCGGGCACGTTCTTTCCCGGCGTCACGGCGCTGGCGCTGGTGACGGCGGCGCTGTGGCGCGGCGGGGTGTTGCGCCAGCCGCGCGGGCGAATGTTGCTGGCGGTCGGGGTGGCCGGGTTCGTGCTCTCGCTCGGCCCGGCGACGCCGGTGTACCGGGCGCTGTACGCGGCGTTGCCGCCGCTTCGCGGGCTGCGGGACCCCTCACGGTTCGGGTATCTGTTCCTGTTCGCGATCGCGCTGCTAGCCGCCGCCGGGCTACAGCGGTTGACCCGGCGCGTACGGCGGCGCGGGTTGCCGGCCGCTGGGCTGATCGTGCTGGCGACACTCGAGATGCTGCACGGTCCTCGTCGCCACGTGCTTCATCCGGAGATCGCGCCGATCTATGGCGTGATCGCGGCGGTGACCGAGCCGAGTGTCGTCGTCGAGATGCCGTTCCCTCCGCGCGACAAGGTCATCCGCAACGTCGGCTACGTGCTCGCCTCGACGGCGCACTGGAAGCCGCTGCTGAACGGGTTCAGTGGATTCATTCCCCATTCCTACCGCCGGCGCGCGGTGCGACTGCGGGGATTCCCCGATCGACGTTCGCTTCGTGAGATGCGCCGGGTCGGCGTGACGCACGTCGTCGTGCACCTGGATCGCTACCCCCCAGACGAGGGCCGTCGCCTGTTGACGCGAATCCAGCAGCGGTCGGAGCTCGAGTTGCTCGCGAGCGAACGGCAGATCCGGGTCTACCGACTGCTCGCCGCCTCCGCTGCCGCTTCCTCGAGCAACTCCTGACGGAAGGCCGGCATATCCTCGTTCATGAGCTTGTCGTACAGCGAGCGCGTGGCCTGAAGGCGTTGTGAGAGCAGGTCGTAGACTTGACGCTGCTGATCGGTGGGCCGGAAATCCGCCGAGTCGTTGCCTACATCGTTGCCCAGCGCACCATAGCGGCCGTACAGCTTCATCGGGGCGCGGAAGGCGTCCTCGCGAGCGCCCGTGAGATGGACATCGAACAGACGGCCCTCGACCGACAGCGCGTACTGTTGAAGCTCGTCGGCAGATTCGATGATGCTCTTGAGCTGCAGATCGGCCTGATACCGGAGCTGCAGATCGAGGAGCTCCTTGCGGGTCCATTCGATCTCGTCGATCATGTCGACGACGACGTTGATGTCATCGCGGATCTGCAGCCACAGGGCAACCTGCTCCTGGACATCTGCCAGCGTGCCGGCCGAATGCGGGTCCTTGCGGACCTCGAGCTGCTGGCTGAGCTCGCGCTCGCCGACCTTCACCCGCACGGTGTAGGTGCCCGGGACGGCCAGCGGACCGCGATAGCCGGGGAACAGGTCGAGGTCCCAGGTCCGCAGTCGCCGCCAGCCCTGCTCGCCGATCGGCACCCAGTCTCGTTCGGGCGGTGGCGTCCGCAGCTTGGGCTCACGGGCGGGTTCGTGGCGAAGATCCCACCACAGGCGGTTGATTCCGCCATGGCCCTTCTCTTCGAGGGTCCGGATGACCGTTCCGTCCGGGTCCTCGATCGTGAGGGTAATCGTCTCGTCGGCGAATTCCCCGCTCAGCCAGAAGTTGATATCAGCTCCGTACGGGGGATTGCGCCCCGAGACATTGCTGCCGGACTCGGTGTGGATGCCTTGAACCTGGCGGAAACGGTAGGCGGGGCGCGAGGCAAACAGCAGGAAGTCGGTCTCGAGCACCTCCGGCGTGAGCGCCCGCAAGGGGCTCAGGTCGTCGAGAATGAACAGCCCCCGACCGTAGGTTGCCACCACTAGATCGTCGAAGCGTTCCTGGAAGGTGAGCCAGTAGATGGGCACCGGTGGCATGTTGGTGCGCAACGGGAACCAGCGGCTCCCATCGTCGAGCGAGACCCAAATCTGGTTGTCGGTGCCGGCGTACAGCATTCCGGCGCGCTTCGGATCCTCACGCACCACGTGCACGAAGCTCTGCATCGAGGGCTCGATCGCCTTGATCCAGGAATCGATGTACAAACCTGGAACGTTGGCCGAGACGTTGGCCCAGGTCTCGCCACCGTCGCGGGTCACGTGGACCTGGCCGTCGTTGCTGCCGGTCCAAATCACGCCCTCCTGGAGCGGCGATTCGGCGATCGCGAAGAGC
>JACZXM010000477.1 GCA_022571615.1 Acidobacteriota bacterium
GATCGGGTCGACCTGGACGCCCGACACCGCGGTGCTCACCCGTCTTTTGCCCGTGGACCGGCAGTTCGATCCGGCGGTTATCTCGGTGGTCGCGGCCCTTGCCGCCTGGATGGCGATCTGGTGGATGACCGAGGCGGTCGCGATCGCGGTGACGAGTCTGTTGCCGATGGTCTTGCTACCGTGGCTGGTCGGGGCCCCATTCGATCTCGGCCGGGTCGCGGCGAACTACGCCAACTGGCGCGTGTACCTGTTCTTCGGCGGGTTCCTGATCGCCATCGCGATGGAGACCTCGGGTCTACACCGGCGTGTGGCGCTGCTCACGGTTCGTGCCGTCGGCACGAATCCTCGCCGTATCGTGCTCGGATTCATGATGGCCACGGCGGCGCTCTCGATGTGGATCTCCAACACCGCCACGACGCTGATGATGATGCCGATCGGCAAGGCGGTCATCGACCGCTTCCAGAACCGCAAGCGGTTCGCCACCGCGTTGATGCTGGGGATTGCCTACGCGGCAAGTATCGGCGGGGTGGCGACGCCCATCGGAACACCGCCCAATATCGCCTTCCAGGGCATCTACGCGCGGCTGTACCCACAAGCGCCCCCGATCGGGTTCGCGGAATGGATGGCGTTCGCGTTGCCCTTGAGCGTAGTGTTCCTGCCCATCATGTGGCTGTTGCTGGTGTTCAGGATCCGGTCCCATGCCGGCGACGGGAGACAGGTGCTCGAGCACGAGATCAGCCTGCTCGGACCCGCTACCGCAGCCCAGAAGCGGGTCTTTGCCGTCTTCGCAGCTACCGCGGCCTTGTGGATCTTCCGGCGTCCCATGCCGCTGGGCAGCTTCCATTTGCCGGGATGGCAGGCTTGGATCCCGGCGCAGGGTCTCAACGACGGCGTCGTCGCGATGACAATGGGGATGCTGCTGTTCGTGTTGCCGTCGGGGGAGAGGGGCGAGCGCCTGCTTCGTTGGCGCGATGTGGAGAGAAAAATGCCCTGGGGGATCCTGGTGCTATTCGGTGGTGGCTTCGCGCTCGCCGACGCTGTCGGAGCATCCGGCCTGTCGGCCTGGGTGGGCGGCCGGTTTGACGCCCTGGCGGGGCTCTCGCCGTTGCTGCTGATCGCAGGCACTGTCGCCGTGCTCACCTTTCTGACCGAGATCACCTCCAACACGGCGACTGCACAGATCATGCTGCCGCTGGCGGCGGCGGTGGCCACGACGGCGGCGGGTGTGCACCCTCTGGTGATGATGTTGCCGGTGACCGTCGCGGCCTCCTTCGCCTTCATGTTGCCGGTAGCGACGCCACCGAATGCGGTGGTGTTCGGATCGGGCCTGGTGCCGATGCGAGAGATGATCCGGCACGGCTTTGCCCTCAACCTGATCGGCATTCTGCTGCTCACACTGTTCTGTTACTGGCTGGCGCCGGTGGTGTTCGGAATCGACCTTGGCGCGGGCATACCGGCCTGGGCACGGTGACGCCGGGCGCGGCACAGTTGTGGAACAATAGCCACATGATCAATGTTCCCGCCGGGATTTTCCGTGCCTACGACATCCGGGGCCTGGTGAACGAGGACCTGAGCCCGGAGGTTGTGCGGCTCGTGGGGCGCGCGTTGGGGACGCTGGTGCGCCGCGATGCGGGCAACACCGTGGTCATGGGCCGGGACGGTCGTCTCACCAGCCCCGAGTACGCCGCCGCCTTTGCCTCCGGCGTCAACGCCTCCGGCTGCAACGTCCTGGACGCGGGGCTGATTCCGACGCCGGTTCTGTACTACGGGGTGCACCGCCTGGATGCCGACGGCGGGGTGTCGGTCACTGCCAGCCACAATCCTGCCGAGTACAACGGCCTCAAGCTGCTGCTGGGCACACACACATTGTTCGGTGACGCGATCCAGCACTTGCGGGAGATGATCGAGCGCGAGGACTTCGAATCCGGCGTGGGCATGGTCGAGACGGTGGATCTGATCGAGCCCTACGTCGCCATGGTCAAGGAACGCGTGCATCTGGAACGCCCGGTGCGGGTGGTCGTGGACGCCGGCAACGGGGTCGCGGGAATGATCGTCCCGCGGCTGTACCGGGAGCTCGGGTGCGAGGTGCGCGAGCTGTTCTGCGAGGTCGACGGCACGTTCCCCAACCACCATCCCGACCCGACGGTGGAGGAAAACGTCGAGGATCTTCGCGCCGCGGTACTGGAGGGCCACTTCGATCTGGGGCTCGGATTCGACGGTGACGGCGATCGCATCGGGGTGATCGACGAGGGTGGCCGGATCGTCTGGGGCGACCGGCTGACGATCTTGCTGGCGCGCGACGTTCTGTCTCGCAACCCGGGAGCCACCATCATCTACGATGTGAAGTGCTCGTCGCTGCTGGGTGACGACATTACCGCGCACGGCGGCCGACCGCTGATGTGCAAGACCGGGCACTCGTTCATCAAGCAGAAGATCCGCGACGAGGGGGCGCTGCTGGCGGGCGAGATGAGCGGCCACCTGTTCTTTGGGGAGAATTTCTTCGGCCACGACGACGCCGCCTACGCAGGTGCCAAGCTCATGGAGATCTACTCCCGGCAGCGGGGGCCGTTTTCGGCGCAGCTC
>JACZXM010000478.1:0-722 GCA_022571615.1 Acidobacteriota bacterium
TTCAGCGGGCTCTTCTTCGAGCGTCACCACTGGGCTCCCACGTCCGCGGCGATGTCGACGGCGGCGGAGCACGAGGCGGCGATAGCCGAGCTGAAGGAGGTTGTCGGCCTCGATGACGAGCAGGTCGAGCAGGTCCACGCCATCCTGGCCGAGCGCCAGCAGATCGTGCAGCACATGTGGGAGCAGCTTCGTCCCGAGGTGCAGAGCGCCATGCGGCGGGTGCACACCGAGATCGCCGAGCTGTTGCGGCCGGACCAGCGCCCGGCCTTTCACGACTGGCTGACCCAGCGCCGCGAGCTGAGCCAGGATCACCAACATTGATTCCCCACTCAGGCGGGTCTTCGTCATGAACAACTTCAAGGCGGCAGTGCGGTCGCTGCTCTCTACCCCCGGGCCCACCTTCGTGGTGATCGCCACCCTGGCGATCGCCATCGGTGCCAACACCGCGATATTCAGCCTGGTGAACGGCGTGCTCCTGCGTCCGCTCGGTTACGCCGATGAGAGCCGGCTTGTGGTCCTGTGGGCGACCACCGGAGCCGGCGACCCCTTTCGCCTGTCGCCGGCGGATTACCGTGACCTGCGCGATGACGCCGAAGCCTTCGACGGGCAGGTCGCCTTGTACCGTTCCATCGGATCCACACTGACCGCTCTCGAACGCCCCGTCCGCGTCGGTAGCTATACAGTAACGCCCCGACTGTTCCGCGTTCTGGGAACGAAACCCG
>JACZXM010000478.1:732-2583 GCA_022571615.1 Acidobacteriota bacterium
CTCTTCACCGACGAGGACGGAAAGCCGGGGGGCGGCAAGAAAGTGGTCATCACGCACGCGTCGTGGACGCGACGCTTCGGAGCCGATCCGTCGATCGTCGGTTCCATCATCGAGATGGACAGTGTGCCGCGCACGGTGGTCGGGATTACCGAGCCGGGCTTTCGGTTCCCGCCCGGGAACGACGAAGTCGAGATGTACATACCGATGGTCCTCAGCGACGCGATCTTGCTCGACCGGGATCATCGCTTCTTCGACGCGATTGCCCGTCTCGGCAACGACATCACGGTGGACGCCGCGCGAGCCGAGCTCGCCGCGATGGCGGATCGACTGGCCCGTGAGTTCCCCGATACCAACGACGGCTGGGGCCTGACAGCCCGACCGCTGCGCGATGAGCTGCTCGGCGATCTCACCACTACCTTGTGGGTGCTCTTCGGCGCGGTATTCCTCGTCCTGCTCATCGCTTGTGCCAACATTGCCAACGTCCTGGTCGCGCGATCGAGTGCCGCAGGTCGCGAGTTCGCCGTGCGCGCCGCTCTGGGTGCGCGCTCGAGCGACCTGTGTAAGCGTTCCCTGGCCGAAAGCCTGATCCTGGGCCTGCTCGGGGCTGGTGGCGGCCTGCTGCTCGCATTCTGGGGCGTTGCGCTGCTGCGTCCCCTGATCCCGGTCGACATGCCGCGCGGCGGATCCATCGGCCTGGACGGCAGCGTGCTGCTCGTGGGTGCCGGACTGATGGTGCGCAGCTTCGCACGGCTGAGCGAGGTGGATCCCGGGTTCCGTCGGCAGGGCGTGATCTCGGTCGCCGTTCAGCTGCCGGGCTCGCGCTACGGTAATGACGAACGGAGGCCTTTCTTCGAACAGCTGGTGGAACGTGTCGGGCAATTGCCCGGGATCAAGGTTGCGGGTGCCGTCTCGGATCTGCCGATGAGCGACGTGGGGCTGGGATTCGAGTTGGAGTTCACCGTGCTCGGGCTCGACGCCCTCTCACCGACATCCCGGCCCAATGCGGATTTCCGGCTCTTGGTGCCCGGCTACTTCGATGCCATGGACATGGAGATCGTGCATGGCCGAGCCTTCGACACGCTCGATGCAACGAGCGATCGCGCCATCGTGATCGTCAACGAGACACTCGTCGAGCGCTACTTCCCGGACATCGACCCGATCGGACGATGGGTGCGGGTGGATATCTTGGGCGAGCTCGAGGTGGTGGGCGTGGTGTCGGACATTCGCCACCAGGGATTGCAGTCCAAGTACGAGTCCGAGATCTTCCTGCCCTACGGTCGCCCCGTCGCAACCGCCGAGATGCATGTCGTTGTGCAATCCGACCTCGGCACGGCCGCGGTCGCCAGCGCCGTCGGTGACGTACTCGCGGAGATGGATCCCCAGCTGGCGCCGTCCGCGGTCTTAGCAATCTCGGATCTGCTCTGGGAGTCCGTGGCCCAACCGCGTTTCAATACCGCGCTGCTAATCAGCCTGGCGCTCTGCGCGGCCATCCTCGCCGTGGTCGGGACCTACGGGATCGTTGCCTATTCGGTGGCCCAGCGGACGGGAGAGATCGGGGTGCGCATGGCGCTGGGCGCCGATTCCGCCTCGACCGTGGCGATGATCGTGCGCCAGGCCCTCGGGATCGTGCTCGCCGGAGCGGTCCTCGGCATCCTTGGTGCCTTGGGCGCAACGCGGTTCCTGAGCCAGCTCCTGTTCGACGTGCAGCCAACCGACCCGCTCACCTACGGCGTCGTGCTGGTGGCGGCTGTGCTGGTCGGCGTCCTGGCCGCCTGGCCGCCTGCCCGCCGCGCCACTCGCATCGACCCGGTCGATTAGAAGTCCGCTGCTCTATCCGCTGAGCTACGGGCG
>JACZXM010000479.1 GCA_022571615.1 Acidobacteriota bacterium
GAAGATTGAGGCCGAGAGGAACGCAGCGACCATGAAGAGAAACCCGGCGGTGACGATGCCGAGCTCGAGGGTGTACATGACCTCGTTCAGTTCCAACGGTGCGAGCGTCTTGCCAGCAATCTTCCAGTGGGCGATGTGCAGTGCGAACAGGATGTACACGCCGGCCAGTGTCGCCGCCCGCCAGCGCCCGTAGCGTGAAGGCCGCTTGGACGGGATATCCCGCGGCTCGCTCGGCGCAGGCGGACTCGGCTTCGACGCGGACCGAGTTGACCCAATCACGCCCAGTTGCATGGCGTGTCGCAGCCCTCGCTAGGTTGGCCGTCGTCGTCGACGGGGACCCCACAGCAGTCCGCCCGCAACGAGCATCCCAACGCCGCCAGGCGCGGGGATCACGGTCACGAATGAGATCATGCCGTATTCTTCGTGCGGATGGCAGTGATAGCCAAAGACCCCCGGCTCAAGAAAGGTGAACTCGAAGATCGTCCCCGGTTCGCCGATGGGCGGACCGCTGAAGAACAATTCCCCCTCATTCCCATCGCCGGGAAATCCGGAAACGACGTTATGGTAGCCCTCAACCCACAACCAGCGGACCGTGTCGCCGGGGTCGATGGTCAGCTCGATGTCCATGTTCTGCTGACCGCCGTACGAGAACCAGATGCCCTCGAGCGTGACCTCGAAGACCTCGGCCCGGGCCCCAGGCGAGGCACAGAGCAGGAGTGTGATCGGCACGGCGGCGAGAAATCCAGTCGATTTGCAGCGCTGCGTCATCTGATCCCCACCTCAAGAGAATCGCCGGTAGGCCCAGGGCGGGCGCCGGCTCGGGCCATAGGCACTATTTCAGGATAAATATATCATCGTTTGAGCCGAGGGCAACCATATTCTCCAGACCAGCCCGTGACACGCCGCGGTAGAACCGGCACAGACGCACCCGCCCCTCCCGATACCGCCCGACGGCTCCATGAGCGGCCGAGGGCGGGGACCGGCCACGACCCGAGACGGCACCCAAGCGTTACCGGTCCCACCGCGGCTATCCTTATATGTGCAGCGGGTGCCGCCGCCGCCGCCGCCCAGGCCGATGGCCGGTGACCCGACGGATCGCACCTGCATGAAAAGGAGGCGCGTCATGCGGTATTTGTTTTCCATCGCGGGTGTGATGTTGCTGATTGCAATGGCTTTGACGGCTGTGATCACTGCGCAGACCAAGCCGCCATCCGACGCGGCCCAGGAGGCCGAGGCGAACCAGACGCGGGAGAAGGATCAAGCGTCGTCGTTTGAACCGCCTTCGCCGCCGGCGTCAGCGCAACGAACCGAAGAGCGGCGCCGCATGGTCGAGACTCAGATCACTTCTTCGCGCAACGGCCGGGTGCGCATCCGGGACGAGGGCGTGCTCGCGGCAATGCGCACGGCGCCGCGCCATATCTTCGTACCTGAAAAGATTCGATCACGCGCGTACGACGACACACCACTGCCGATCGGATACGGGCAGACAATCTCACAGCCGTACATCGTCGCCCTGATGACGGAGCTGTTGGAGCTCGAAGGCAACGAGAAGGTACTGGAGATCGGCACCGGATCGGGGTATCAAGCAGCGGTGCTAGCCGGGCTCGCCGCCAAGGTTTTCTCCATCGAGATCGTCCGCCCCCTGGCAGAGAGAGCGGCCTCGGATCTGGCTCGCCTGGGCTATGACAACGTCCAGGTTCGAGCCGGTGACGGTTTCGCCGGCTGGCCGACCGAAGCACCGTTCGACGCCATCATCTTGACCGCGGCGCCGCCGCGGATTCCACAGCCACTGCTCGATCAGCTGGCCCTCGGGGGGCGCTTGGTAGCACCGGTAGGTGAGTTCCAGCAGGACCTCGTGTTACTTACCAGGGAAGAAAGCGGTATCTCCCGGCGGAGCATCATTCCGGTTCGCTTCGTGCCGATGACCGGCAGGGCTCGGCCGTAGATTCTCTGCGCCTGATCCGCTCGCTTGGGCTAGCATGCCCGGGTGGGCGGCCACAATGATGACGCTGCCGCTTCGCCCGGGGCGGAGCGGTGGCCGCGTAGGGATCGCGGCCTCGCGGTGGCCTTTCTGGCAGGCTTGGCGCTGTCCTCGTTCATGGTCTTCCGGAGCCAAGTCGCCTACGATCAACTGCTTCTTCTCGCCCGCGGATGGAAGCTCGCCTTCCACGGAGAGTGGCTCTTCCTGGGGGTTCCGATGTCCGGGGGCGGCCACGTTCCCGGCGGGCTGACGAGCCTGTTCGTCGGCCTGCCTCTGTTGGCGTGGCCCGACGCGAGAGCCCCAGCGGTGCTCGCCCTTGCCTTGCACGTCGTGGCTTACGTTCTGTTGGATCGTGTCGTCGGCCGGGCTCTGGGCAGCACAGAGCGCAAGGCGTTCGCCGTTCTCTACTGGTTGAGTCCGTGGCGCCTCTATCACTCGGCATTCTTGTGGACGCCCAATCTTCTGCTGATCCTCGGCGCCGTTCACTTTTGGACCCTCTACCAGCTACGAAACAGGCCCCGTTTCTGGCCGACGCTTCTCCATGTGCTGGTGCTCGGCGCGGCGATCCTCTGGTTCGGCTGGTTCGGCTTCAAC
>JACZXM010000480.1 GCA_022571615.1 Acidobacteriota bacterium
GACTCGCCCCTGGCTCGGTTTGCTGCGAGAGTACGAGTGCTACTTGTTGCAGGACCGGGGCCTGGCATCCATCACCGCCGATCGGAACGTGCGAAGCGCTCAGCGGTTCTTCGCCGACCTTGGGGTAGACGATCTGGCAGACGTGCGCTGCCTCTCGACAACGGTTCACGCTGGATGGGTGCACGCGCCGAATGGCCGAATTGTTTACGCGCACGGCGTGCCTCGATCTTGCGGGACCTCGGCCGAGGCACTAGAGACGGTGTGTGGGATCACAGGTTTTCTGGCGACGGCGACAGGTTGGGAAGCGGCTAAGATGAGCGATCTGGCCGCGCGGATGGCGGACACGCTGCAGCATCGCGGACCCGATGACGCGGGCACGTGGGTCGATCCCGCGGCCGGAATCGCCTTCGGGCATCGCCGTCTCTCGATCCTCGACCTCTCTCCGCAAGGGCACCAGCCCATGCTGTCGGCGTGCGGACGTTATGTGCTCAGCTACAACGGCGAGATCTACAACTTCCGCGCACTCCGTGCGGACCTCGAGGCACACGGTCATAGGTTCCGCAGCGAGTCCGACACCGAGGTCATGCTTGCCGCTTTCACCGAATGGGGCGTCGTCGAGTCCATCCCACGTCTGAACGGCATGTTCGCGATGACAGTGTGGGATCGAGGAGCCCGCGAGCTGACGCTGCTGCGCGATCGGCTCGGTCAGAAGCCTCTGTACTACGGTCGGGTGGGTCGAGCTCTCGTATTTGGCTCGGAACTGAGTCCATTCCATGTCTTCCCTGGCTTCACCGCAGCCATCGATCGCGACGCCCTGACGCTCCTGCTGCGCCGTGGATGCATTGCCGCCCCGTTCTCGATCTTCGAGAACGTGCGCAAGCTGCTCCCCGGGCACTACGTCACGTTCCGTGCGGATGACCCTCACCGGGAGGTAGCGCAGACGAGCTACTGGTCGCTGTCTGCGGTGATCGAACAGGGGCTGGCCGACCCGTTCCCAGGCACCGAGGCGGACGCCGTCGCGGCGCTCGACGAACTACTCCGCGACGCCGCAAAGCTCTGTATGGTGTCGGACGTTCCGTTAGGCGCGTTTCTTTCCGGAGGGACCGACTCTTCCACGATCGTTGCGATGATGCAGGCGACGAACGCGGGCCGCACCCAGACATTCTCGATCGGCTTCGGCGACACGGGTTTCAACGAGGCACCCCACGCGGCACGAGTGGCCGCCCACCTCGGCACGGATCACACCGAGATGTATGTAACGGAGCGTGATGCGCTCGATGTGATCCCGAAACTGCCGAGCATCCACGACGAACCGTTCGCCGACGCCTCGCAGATCCCCACCTACTTGCTTTCGAAGCTGACCCGTCAGCACGTCACCGTCGCTCTCTCCGGGGACGGCGGCGACGAGCTGTTCGGCGGCTACGGCAAGTACCGCTACTTCGACCGGGTGCGACATCTCGCCCGGTTGCCGAAACCCGTACGACACGCCCTCGCGGCCAGCCTGCGCTCCACTGGAGCACGTCGGCTGCGGCGGATCGCTGCCGTCATCGAGGACGCCGACTCCCCGGACGACATCTACCTTCGCCTGGCCTCGATCTGGAAGCGCCCGGATGAACTCGTCCTCGGAGCGACGGAGCCGGACGTGCTCCTCAACTGCCCGCGAGACTGGCCGCGCATCGATCAGCCCGTACGCAGGGCCATGGCGGTTGACGCACTCACCTACCTGCCGGACGACATTCTGGTCAAGGTCGACCGCGCGGCCATGGCGGTCAGCCTCGAGACCCGGATCCCGCTGCTCGACCACCGGGTCGTCGAGTTCGCGGCCCGCCTGCCCCTACGAATGAACTACGACGGCAGACAGGGCAAACAAGTGCTACGGCAGGTACTCTACCGTTACGTTCCGAAGGAGTTGGTCGAACGTCCCAAGATGGGATTTGACATGCCTCTCGCCTCCTGGCTGCGCGGCGAGCTCCGCGGCTGGGCCGAAGACCTTCTCGATGAGACCCGGCTACGCCAGGAGGGCTACTTCCAACCGGGCTCGATCCGTAGCAAGTGGCAGGAGCATGTGGCTGCGGAACACGACTGGAGCGGGTACTTGTGGCCGGTCCTGATGTTCCAGGCATGGCTGGCCGTTCGATCCTAGGCGCGGCACCGCTCCGCGAGGCTCGGGCGTGCTAACTGCCTCAAGCCTAAGTGCTTCGTTTCCTAAATACGATGATGTATAAGATAGGGCTTAAGCTGGCACGCTACCATGTATCGCCCACCCGGGATAATGAACACGATGCCGCAGCAAAGCCATTTCGTGATCCTCTTGACCGACGGGGAACGTGAGATACTCGATGCAAGGGTGCGGAAATATACATCATCGTATCGAGATGTTACTCGGGCCAAGATCGTCCTGTACGCTGCCCAAGGGATGCAGCACAAGGAGATCGCTGCCCGCTTGGACACCTCGGCGCAGATCGTCAGCAAGTGGCGCAAGCGGTTCTTCGAGCGACGTCTTGACGGCTTGGAGGAGGTCTCGCGTACAGGTCGGCCGCGACGCTTTCCCCCCCGAGGTGGTCATC
>JACZXM010000033.1 GCA_022571615.1 Acidobacteriota bacterium
GAGTTCGACCGCGGGCGTATGGTCCGGCCTCCTGGTGCCCCACATGGGAGCGACCGGGGCACGATTGTGTCGCGAGGCAGGGGTTGGCTATATGGACTGCTGTGGCAACGCCTACCTGCGCTTCAACAGCGTAATGGTCCACATTTCCGGACTCCGTAACCGCTTTACCGAACGCAAGCAGATCCGAACATTGTTTCACGACAAGGCCACGATCCCCTTGCGTGTCTTGCTCGATCGGCCGGGTGACTGGCTGACGACACGGGAAATCGCCGATCGCGGCGGACTCAGCCTCGGCTGGGTATCGCAGATCCTGCAGCAAATGCACGCCGAAGGCTATATCGAACGCAAGCGGGGTGGGGGATCTCGCCTCCTGCGGCCCCGCCGCCTGCTGGCGGATTGGCTCGAGGAGTACGCCTTCGAAGCCAACGAGGTCTTCCCCTTCCAGCTGCGCGATAGCGACTGTGCATCAGCACTCCAAAGGCTTCGTACGGTGGACGCGCAGCTGTCGGACCGCTATGCCCTGACGTTGTCGTCGGCCGTACATGCGCTGCAACTCAGACCGCGCCAGCGGCGCCTACCCTACGATATTCACATCTATCTGCCCGATCTGAACGAGGATCTGGAAGACACCCTCGAGATCTGGCGACGCGCGCTCGGGCTACGTCCTGCCGGCCATGGAGCGAACTGCTTCCTGGTCAAGCCCTCGTATCGTCACGCCGCGTTGTTCCGGGCTCAGGCCAGCCAAGGCTTGCGCACGGTTTCCGATTTGCAGCTGTACCTGGACTTGTTTCACGCACCGGGCGAGCGCTCCGCGGCCGCCGAGCGCTCACTCGCGGCGCGGCTTCCCTTCCAGGTGGCCTCACCCCACTAGCAGGCCGTCGTGGGAGGGCTGCGAGCCGCGATCTGCCACAGCCTGCTACAGCCTGCTACAGGTCGCGGGGCGGTCCGGGTACCAGCACCCCGTTGTCCTCGCTGACGCGCAGTGCCGTGACCTGAGGATCGTGCTCGAACACCAACAACCAGCCCTCCCGTGCCGCCCGCAACAGGTAGCGCTGCTTCTCGGCCAGCGTAACCAGCGGCTCGTTGTCGTAGCTCATGATGTAGGGCCAGCGCAGGTGTGTGGTGGTGGGCACCAGATCCGCCAGGTACAGCAGCGTGGTCTCGGGCCCACGGATCTTGACCACTTGCATCGCGGGCGTGTGCCCATCGAGAACGACGATCTCGATTCCCTCAAACAGCTCGATCTCTCCTTCCAGAAGATGCAGCCGATCGCTGCCCGCCAGAAGCGCGAAGTCCTCGGCCCGAAAGGATCCGGCGTCCTTGAGCGTCGGGTTGAACGCCCAATCCCAATGTCGTCGTTGCACATGGTGTATGGCGTTGGGAAATGTCAGCTGCAGCGTCTCCTTTTCCCGAAACGTCGTGCCCGCGGCGTGGTCGAAGTGCAAGTGGGTAAGGATCACGTCGGTGATGGCGCCGGGCTCTATCCCGCGTTCGCCCAGCGCCGCCAGCACGCCGCCGGCGGATCGATCCACCTGGAAGATTTCACGGCGCTTCTCGTCCCATTTGTCGCCGAGGCCGGTATCGACCAGGATCCGCCGGCCGGCGCCTTGGATGTACAGCAGACGCGAGGCAAGCCGCACACGATTGCGTTCGTCGGGCTCTTGGGCCCGTTCCCAGAGGGGCTTCGGTACCACTCCGAACATCGATCCACCGTCCAGTGCAAAGGTGCCGTCGAGGATCGCGGTGACCTCGTACAGACCGATCTGCATTATCTTCTCCAGGTTGGTGTCGCATCGGCTCATGAGGGCCGCGCCGTGCATGGTGACGGCCCGGTCGCCCAACCACGGCGCTAGCAGGCCGTGCCTAGAACGCGCCGCCGCCGCCGCCGCCGAATCCTCCGCCAGAGAACCCACCGCCGCCGGAGAACCCACTGCTGCCGCAGCTGCTGCGCGGGGCCGTTGTCATCGCCGTACCCAGCGCTGCCCCCATCGCTCCCATTCTGTGCGTGAACAGCCCACTGTGGAACTGCCCCGTAGGGCCGGCATACCAGCTCGGTGGCTGGTGCAAGAGCCCGCTGAACAACTTCGCCCATTGGTCGGCCACTCCGAGCGCCATCGCATAGGGGAGATACTCCTCGAACGTGGTCGCGGGCAGATCGAGCGTCTTGAAGCGCTCCGCTTCGGTGCGGCCGAGGAACTCCTCGAAGCCCTTGACATCCAGAAAGCGAGCCCGGCCCACGGCGGTCCGCGCCGGCATGAAAGCGGCGAACACGCCCACGGCCAGGCTGGTGAATGGTGCTGCTATCAGGAACGCCGGCTGGCCGAGCGCCAGGCCCAGCGTTATCCAGATGGGCAGAACCAGCGCCGCAACCACGAACCAGAAGATTCGCACTCGATCCGGTCGTGCGCGGAACAGCCGCTGCTCGGTGAGGCGGTCGTACAGCTCGCTCTTGATCTCGCTGATGCGCTTGTAGAAGCGTGTCTCGAGGTCCTCCATGGTCACCTCGTCAGCGCGCTCGAACAGCCCCTCGAGGATCTTGCTCTCGTAGGGGCGAAGGGAGCTGTCGGCCTGTTTCAGGCGCACGAAGGTCGTCGCGGTGGAGTCGAAGAGCCATCCCTCCCGCACGCTCTCTTCGATGCGCAGGTACCCCCGAACCGCCAGATCAATGACCGTGGCCACGATGTCCCTGAGATCGACCTTCTCGTCAATCAGCGTGCCGACCTCGGCTGGAAGCATTCCCTCGGGCGGCTCGTAGCGCACCATGATCGACCGATCCAGCGACGGATCGCGGCCACGGCGCCAGAACACCGCGAGCATGAGCAGGAAAACCGCGACCGGGGTGGCCAGCGGCCAGTTGTCGGCCAAGAGCTCGCTAGCGCGCTCGGCCAGGGTGGGCCGGCGGACCGTGCCGGGTGTCCAGCCGACGACGATGGTAAGCCCTTCCCCCGGCTCCAGCTTCCGCCCCGCCCGGACGAGCACCTCGTTGTGTGCCGGTCGTTCGATCCGCACCCTATCGTCACCGCTCCCGTAGGGACCGACGAGGCCGCGCACCCACGGCTCGCCTGCCACCGCCTCCGGCAATACGACGCGCACGGAAGCGGATAGAATTGGTACCGTCCAGCGATCGCCCGTGACGTTCCAGTACAGCTGATCGTGGGCATCGAAGCCTTCCGCGGCCTCGGGGAATCGCAGTGCACGCCGTACGCTATAACGCAGTACGACCGTGCGCGACGCATCGCGGGCATCGGGGATCCAGACCTTGAATCGGAACTCGACGCCCCGACGGCGGGTCTCGTTGCGGAGCGCGGCACCGTGCCCGTCGGTCACAGAGAGCGGGGAGAGGCGCAGGTCGTAGTCCAGTCCCCACGGGGTCTCGAACTCCACCGCGATGTCGCGGTAGATCCCATTGAAGCCGCCGTCGAAGCGGAAAGTCAGCCGCTCGGTCACCTCGATGGCGCCGTCCTCGTGTACCTGGATCGACGCATCAAAGCTCTCGAGCCAGTAACGGCGCGAGGCCTCCTGTGCAATCGACTCCTGAGCGCAGGCAACCAGCGCCAAGAAAGCCAGCAGAAAGATTGCGGTCACCTGGCCATGGCGATACGGCCTGTCAAGCATTCCAGTCCACCTCCACCGCGCGTCGCTCGAGGGCGTTGTCGAGCTTGAAGAATTGACGAGGGGCGAAGCCGGCAAGCCGCGCCACGAGGAGATCGGGAAAACGCGCCAGATTCGTGTTCAGATCCCGCACCACGGCATTGTAGTAGCGTCGCGCGTCCTGCAGCCGGTCCTCGATCTCGGTCAACTGCTCGATTAGCTGGCCGAACCGCTCGCTTGCTTTCAATTCAGGGTAGCTCTCGGCCAGAGCGAAGAGGCCTCGCAGGGCCCCGACCAGTTGGCCTTCTGAAGCCGCGACACCGCCTTCGGGCTGCACTTGCTCGCGCGCTCGGACTGCGGTGGCACGGAGGCGGATCACCTCGTCCAGCGTTCGCTGTTCGTGCCCGGCGTAGCCCTTGACCGTCTCCACCAGGGCCGGGACCAGGTCATGCCGCCGCTTGAGCTGCGCGTCGATGTCGGCCCAAGCCGCCTGGGCGCGCTTCCCTAGGCCTACCATCCGGTTGTAGGCGTGCACGCTCCAACCCACCACAGCGGCCGCGGGAACCAGCCACAGCACTGGGTTCACGCTAGCAGGCCGTGGTGCAAGTGTGGTGGGTCTGGCAAGCAGCACTTACGGGCGAGGGCAAGGAGCGACGACGATAGCAATGTCTGTGTCCATCGTCGAGGAGTCGTGACACTGGCGGCATCGGACATGCCGCGTACCAGCGAGCGGGGATACTGGAACCTCGACGCGAAGCGCCACCGCATCATCCCGAGAACGTGTCGAGAAACTCCCGGTTGTCCTTCGTCTGTCGCAGGCGCTTGAGCAACAGCTCCATGGCCTCTTCGGCCGATACCGCAGCCAGCGCCTTGCGTAGCATCCAGATGCGCTGCAGATCGTTGGCTTCGACCAGCAGCTCCTCCTTGCGAGTTCCTGAACGATTGATATCAATAGCTGGGAAGATTCGCTTGTCGGCCAGCTTGCGGTCGAGCACGAGCTCCGAGTTTCCGGTTCCCTTGAACTCCTCGAAGATCACCTCGTCCATCCGGCTGCCGGTGTCGACCAGCGCGGTAGCGATGATGGTCAGCGAGCCGCCCTCCTCGACGGCGCGAGCGGAGCCAAAGAACTTCTTCGGCTTCTCGAGCGCGTTGGCGTCGACACCACCGGTCAAAACTCGGCCGGAAGTGGGAGTAACGGTATTGTGCGCCCGAGCCAGACGGGTGATCGAGTCGAGGAGGATCACCACGTCATTGCCGCTTTCGACCATGCGCCGGGCCTTCTCGAGCACGATCGCACCGACCGCGACATGCCGTGTCGCAGGTTCGTCAAAGGTCGAAGCCACGACCTCACCGCGCACCGAACGCCGCATGTCGGTGACTTCCTCGGGCCGTTCATCGATGAGCAGGACCAGCAGCTTGACGTCCGGATGGTTCACCGCAATGCCCTTGGCGATCGCCTGCAGGATCATCGTCTTGCCGGCCCGCGGCGGCGACACGATCAGCGCTCGCTGGCCAAAACCCAACGGACACAGCAGGTCGATGACCCGGCCGATGGTGTCCTCGTCTTCGGTCTCCACCTTGAGCATCCGGTCCGGGTGCAGCGGGGTGAGGCTCTTGAACTGCGGCCGGTCCAACGCGCTGGTCGGCGTCTCTCGATTAATGGCATCGATTTGCACCAATGCAAAGTACTTCTCGCCCGACTTGGGAGGCCGGATGCTGCCGATGATGGTATCGCCGGTGCGCAGACCAAAGCGCCGAATCTGGGTAGGGGAGACGTAGACGTCCTCGGAGCCGGGAAGATACGAGTTCTCCGCCGCCCGGATGAACCCATAGCCGTCCGGCAGGCGCTCCAGGACGCCCTCCCGGTACACCAGGCCGTACTGGGCCGCCTGAGCTCGCAGACAGGCTTCGATGAGGACCCGCGGCTCCATGTGCGTGGCGTTCTCGACCTCGAGCTCTTTGGCGATCTCGAGCAACTCGGCGGGGCGGGCTTCCATCAGGTCGTCGACGGAATGTCCGTTCGCCACCACAGCCAGAATGGCGGGATCTTCTTCGCGAGGCGGTACGAAAGTCTGCGGTTTGCGAGCGCGTCCGCTACGTCCACGGCCCCCGCGCGGGCGGCGCCGACCCCGGCGCCTGCGCTGCTGTTGCTGCTGCTGCTGCTCTGCCATCGAGTGAAGCCTCGTTTGGGAGGATCCTGTGGCGCGGTCCTCGATCGCGGAGGAACCGTCGGCTCGACAAGGGATTGCACTTCGAGGTCGCACGAGGGTGCGATCAGGCGGAAACGGAAACCGGCGGGCGCCGCGAATCCGACTCAGAAAAAAGGGAAGGGCGCCCGGCCGACCCTGTTATTGTCTGCGGCCGCCCCGCACACTGTCAAGCCCTAACATCACGCGGCCCGAATGCGGCCTGCTCGGGCTCCGTTAGCTGCCGGTAGATTGCTTGACGAAGGTCTCGATCACGTAGGCCGCAACGGCGAGAATCTCGTCCTCCTCCAGCAGGTCAGCGAAGGGTTCCATCTCGGTGCCTTCGATCCCGTCGCGGACCACACCGGCGACCTCGGACGCCGTGCCCTCGCTGACGGACTCCCATTCGCCCGCGGTGAGGTCACGCGGCTTCGATTCGAGGAACTTGGCCGCCGGACCGTCTCCCTTGCCTTGGTTGCCGTGACACGGCTGGCATTGGCTCAGATAGACCTCCTCGCCCAACTCCAGGACTGCCGCATCGAACTGCTGCGGCTCGGCCACTGCGGCGGGGGACGGGACGGCCAGCGCACCCGCGAGCAACTCATGCCGCGACACCAGGAGCGCCACGAGTATCAGCCCGAGGACGACCCACAATCCCGACCAATGACCTTCGCGCACTCGCACAACCTCCTGTCAACACTACGGATTCTAGCAATATGACTAGCGACGACGGTCCACTCGCCCGAGGCGAGTACGGATCGTGTCGCCGACCCTTGCCGCCAGGGCGAGGTAGGCGTTGTCAAGAGCGTCCTCGTCGGTCACCGGCGTAGATTGCCAACCCAGGTCAGTATATCCGCTGCCGGGCTGCAGCAGCACGGCAAAGGGTTCAATCGCGCGGTGCTCGCTTTGGGTGGTCAGCTTCCACAGAATGAATCCGCGCAAGGTATCGAACGCGCCGGCCTGGACGACATTGCTCAGGGCCTGCAACGCGGCGACGCGCTCGCTTGCATCGGTGGGCTGCGTCGCCCAGTGCACGCAGGTGAGCGAATCGGGCTCCGGCGCGGCTTCCGCCGCGGTTTCGAGCACCTCGACACGGCTGTACGAGTACGGGCGGACCGTGCTGCCCAGCCAACGCGTCCAGCCGAGCTCGAGCAAGATTGTCGGACGCGAGGGCACGACGCTCGCCAGGCGCTCGCCGATTCGTCGCCACGCTTGTTCCATCCGCGGCACTCGGGATTCACTCTCCAGACCGTACAGACCGAGGGGGAAGTAGGCATTCACGCCGACATACTCGAGCGCGTCCCAGAACCCGACCTGGTCGTACTGGTCGAAGTTGGCGCCGTAGGTCAGCCCCCCGCCATACATGTCGCGAACCGCGGAGATGAGGCGTCGCCAGAACCGCTCGTAGCGGCCCCGACGAGCGTTGAGGTGCCCGAGGTTGCGTGGATTACCGCCTGTGATCGCATGTACCCAGGCACGTCGTACCTGTTCCTCGGCGCCAAGCATGGCCTCGAGATCCCGGTAACGACCGCCGTCCAGCTGCACCAAGTCGTCGCCGCGACCCTCTTCCATGACTTGCGCCGCGCAACGCACCAGCTCGCTGCGAACCGCAGCCACGCGCTCCGGATCGATCCAATACGCGTACAGGTCGGGCAACTGCTGAACCGGTAGGGTAGAGGCCAGGGAGCTGAGCTCGTTGCCCACAGCCAGCAGGTCGACGCCTTCGCGAGCCGCCATTCCCGCACCCCAGAGAACGAAATCCCGGTAACGCTGCATCCACAGCTCGAGCTGATCGTCTCGTGGCCAGATCATGCCGTGCCACAGGTGCCGATTTGCCGACAGGCCGTGCTCGAGCGCCACGCGCATAACCAGCACCACCCGTAGGCCGGCACGCTTGGCGGCGCGGATCTCCGATACCACCCACGGCGCCTCGCGCTCGTACCACAGCTCGGCCTCGTCCCAGCGCTGTTGCCGCGCGTACAGGGTCACCTCGATACTGTCCAGGCCGGCCTCCGCTACCGCATCGACCCAACGGTCGTGGTCCGGCTCGTTGACCTGAATGCCACCGAAAAACGTGGGCGGCACAAGAGCAGCCCGCACGGCCGTCCCAGGGCCGATCGGCCCTGGGACCCGGGCGCGGGCCTGTGTGCCGACCGCCAGGAGAGCATAAGCGCCCACAGCGCCCCCCAGGAGGTACCACCGCCACCGCACGGCCCGAACAGGGCTCGGCGGGGCCGTGCGCGGCCGAGGCGTACTATTAGTTTCCATAAGATCTCTTATCACGATTCGAGACAAAGGTCCCGAGATCTAGCCTTGGGCGCCGAGCCGGTTCGGTTACACGGCAAGGCGACCCGCTCGCACCCGCCACGGGCTACGTGCAGCCGACCCCTACTCGGCCAGTGCCGGGATTCGCAGCCGCTCGCCGATCCGTATCAAGGTCCGCCGGCCCATGTTGTTGGCACGCTGGATCGTCGCCACGTTGGTGCGGTAGCGGCGCGCGATGATCGTCAAATTCTCACCGCGGGTCACGCGATGAAGGACGAACTTGGGCTTCGGCGGCACTTTGCGAACGCGCAGCATCATGCCGTCGGCCACCGCTTCGTCCCAGAACAGCGCGTTGTCACGGATGACACGCCACGGATCCGACTGTAGCGACTCGGCGATTCCCTCGAGGGTCTCGCCCTCTTGCACACGGTGCACCTTGTACTCGCCCTCCCACTGCAGGGGAATCCGCAACGTCATTCCGGTCGGCAGCGTCTGCAAGTGCCACAACCCGTTGTGCTGGCGTAGCGCGTCCAAGTCCACATCCAGGGTAAACGCGATGTTGAAGTAGTTATCGCCATGCCGCGAGCGATACAGGAGATCTGAGCCGCTGAGCGTAAAGAGCTGCTCGCGCGGAGCGGCCGGATACGCTATCAACTGCCCCGGCCTGAGATCTCGCCGCGCCAAATAGGGGTTGTGGAGTCGCAGGTCGAGCAGCGACATCCCGAGCCGCCGCGATACCGTCCACCAGTCCTCATCCTCCCTCGCCGTCGTCAACCGCAGCTGGCTGGCGTGGTGCCGGATCGATCGTTCGTAGAGCTTGAGCATGGTGCGGTAGTAGCCCACACCGAGAACGTACTGCAGCGATTCGAGCCGCATCGCCCGTCCCCGACCCACGTTGCCAGGGCCCCCGTTGTATGCCGCCAACGCGTAGTCTTCACGCTCGAAACGCCGCACCATCTGCGCCAGGTACTTGACGCCCGCCTCGATGTTGGTCGATACGCCCAGCGAGCGAAACGTCGCCGGCATCACTTGGAAGTAGCCCCGCGCTCCGGCCCACGAGGTCAAGTTGGCATTGCCGCCCGACTCGTACATGCAGACCGCTCGTGCCAGGTCGTAATCGAGGCCGAATCGGTCGCTGGACCGTCGGATCTCGTCCTCGATCTCGATCGTCTTGCGGTAGATACCCAAGATCGTCGGCGAGAAGTCCTCCACCGGCAGGACGTCCTCGAACGCGGACTCCTGCGCCGATATAGGTACGGGCGGGCCGACCAGCACCGCCATCCATGCCGCGGCGCCAATGCCCAACCACGCGCTACGTCTCACCACGGCACCCCCTCGTTGATGACTCTCGCCCAGACGCAAAAGGGACTCACAGCCGAATCTTGTAGCAATTCCTTCCCCCCCGACGCAACCACAACCGTCTCTTGTCTCGATCCAGCGCCAATGCCCCCGGCGCGCCGGCGCCTTGAAAATGCCCCGGAATTCCCTATAATACCGCCCGATCGTCCGGCCGACCCTAATTGTGGTCCGCTGTTTTCCGTCGCCTCCTGATTTCCGGAACTCTGGGTGAACCTGAGAGTCCGTCTGAAGCTGGGATCCCTGTGGGACCTGCCCCTGCAGGTTACGGCCCATACGGTGCTGCAGCTACAGCTGCGCTGGCCGGCACTGGCGCTGGCCGTTCTTGGCACGGCCGGGGTCACGGTCGCCTTGCACCCGCCGGTACCTGTCTCTGCCCCGTTCCGTGCCTGGGTCGGTCCCTCGGAGCCAGTGCCGGAGTTGCCGAAACCGTGGCCGCAATCGCTCGCCGTGGAGGCCGCCCGTGTGCTCGAGGGACGGTTCGCGCCGGGCAGCACGCTAGCCCGAGAGCTCTCACGAGCCGGAGTCGAGCGCGGCACGGCGCATCAGGTCATGCTCGCCGCCGCCCAGGCCATCGACCTGCGTCGGATCCGCGACGGGCAGCGGTACCGCTTGTACTTCGACGGCAGCGACCGCCTCACGGCGTTGCGTTACCAGGTGAATCGCCAGACCGCGTGGTTCGTCGCTCATGAGCAGGACGGCTGGACGACGAGCAAGGTGTCGATCCCGGTGCGGATTCGACCGACGTTCATCTCGGCCACCATCGTCGACAGCCTGCACCGGGCGCTGGAGGGCAATACACGGGACGGCACTTCCCGCCAGGAGCTGCTCTTGAAGGTCGCCGACATCTATGGCTGGGACGTTGATTTCAGCTACGACCTGCGCCGCGGCGATCGCCTCGACCTGGTCGTAGAGGAGCGGTTCGTCGAGGGTGCGTTTAGCGGCTACGGCGACATTCTCGCGGCGGAGTTCAGCCTTGGGAGTCGGATATTGCCAGTGATCCGGTTCCAGGACGCCGGAAGCCACGTCTCCTACTTCCGGCCTGGCGGCGAGTCCGTGCGACGTACGTTCCTGCGATCGCCGGTCAAGTACACGCGCATCTCCTCGCGCTTCAGCCGGCGTCGCGTCCACCCGGCGACCGGTGTGGCGCGCGCCCACCGCGGCATCGACTACGTTGCCTATCCCGGCACTCCGGTGCAGGCCACCGCCGATGGTATCGTGGTGGAGGCGCGGTACGGCCGCGAGCCCGGGCGCTACGTGCGCATCCGCCATGGCGGCTCGTACAGCTCCGTATACATGCACCTGTCGCGCTTCCATCCCAACGCCAAGGTAGGGGTCGAGATTCGCCAGGGCGACATCATCGGTTACGTCGGCAAGAGCGGCAACGCCACTGGCTACCACCTGCACTACGGGCTCGAGCAGGCCGGACGCTACGTGGACCCGATCTCGATCCAGTTCCCTACCGCCGAGCCGGTCCCAACGAACGAGTGGGAACTATTCGCAAGCCAGCGCGGTGAGTGGCTCACGGTTCTGCGCCAGGGGCAGGCCAATCTCGGCCTTCAGATCGCCGGCGCCGGCGGCATGTAAGCGCACAATACCGTAGCAGGCCGTGGTAGGCGCGCGGCTTTCTGCGCCCGCAGTGGCACCCCGTTGAGAAATACGGGTTAAAGTCCGAGCCCATGCGGGCTCTGGCACTGACGCTCGAAACCATCGCCGGTCACGGCGCCACCGAGGGTAAAATCCACGCGGCGGCGGCCTATCTCGCCAGCCAGGACGCTTCCAAGGTGGGTATGGCAGCACGCTTCCTCTCTGGCACTCCCCTACCCCCGGGCACGCCCGCCACCAACGTTGGGCGCGCGACCCTGGTCGAGCTGGTCGCCGCCTTTGCCGGCAAAGATCGTCGCGAGCTGCTGCGGCTTGCCACCCAGCGCGGCGACCTCGGCGTTGCCGTCGCCGAGGTCCTCGAGAACAGCCCACGCATGAGCGGCACCAGGTTGTCGCTGCGGGAGGTGGCGGAAGCACTCTTGGCCCTCGGCAGCATCGGTAGCACCCGCCGCAAGCAGCATTTGCGTTCGATGCTCGAGCGCTGTACGCCGCTCGAGGCCAAGTACCTCACCAAATTGTTGCTCGGCTCGATGCGCACCGGAATGCAGGCGACCCGGGTCGAGGAGTCCGTGGCGCTGGCCTTCGATCAGCCGATCTCGGCCGTACGGCGGGCCCACATGTTGCTCGGTGACATCGGTATGGCCGCCGAGCGGGCTGCCGGTGATAGTCTCGAGACGGTCTCCCTGAAAGCCTTCCGACCCGTCCGCGTGATGCTGGCGCACCCCTGCCACAGCACCGCGGAGGTCCTCGACCTGACCCCGCTCCCGGTCATCGCCGAGGACAAGTTCGATGGCATCCGAGTGCAGGCACATATCGTCGACGGCAAGATGCGCCTGTACTCTCGAACGCTCGAGGATTCGACGCATTTCTTCCCCGAGATCCGATCAGCGGCGCCGCAACTGCCGGGTGAGTGGATCCTCGATGGCGAGGTGGTCGCCTGGGTCGACGGCCGCGCGCTGTCCTTCAACGCGCTCCAGCGACGCCTGGGCCGCAGGCAGGTTCCGCTGACCCTGTTGCTCGATGCACCGGTCATCTTTCTCGCCTTCGATGTTCTGCGGGCCGAGAGCAACGATCTGATCGATGTACCTCTCCGGGAACGCAAGCAGGTGCTCGCGGAGCTTCCTCTGGACGGTGCCGTCCGGCGCGCGCCGTGGGAGTTGCTCGAGCAGGCCGAGGACCTGGCGGGCTGCTACGCCGCGGCCACAGCCCGCGGTAACGAAGGCGTGGTGTTCAAGGCCCCTGACAGCCTCTACCGTCCCGGTTCGCGCGGGCGCTCCTGGCTCAAGCTCAAGCACCCGCTAGGCACCATCGATGTAGTGGTAACCGGTGCGGAGTATGGTCGCGGCAAGCGTGCCGGACTGCTCTCTGATCTCGTGTTCGCAGTGCGCGCTCCCGACGGGCTGGTGGACTCGGGACGTGCCTACAGCGGCTTGACCGATGAGGAAATCCGGCACTTGACCACCACTTTCAAGCAGACCACGCTTCGTACCGACGGCACTCTTCGTCGCGTCGAGCCGCGCATCGTCCTGGAAGTCGCCTTCGACGATATTCGACCCAGCTCGCGGTATCCGAGTGGCTTCGCACTGCGC
>JACZXM010000034.1 GCA_022571615.1 Acidobacteriota bacterium
GACGTTATTAATTGTAACCTGGTCTTGTGCTGTACGCACAGAGGAAATGTCTACAGAGCAAGACAGGCTGACGCCGGGTAGATCGACGTCACACAGATTGCCGCTATCAGCGCACCTCGAATTTTTCGACCTCTGTGGACAGTGTCCACAGACACCGCATTTTTCGAGGTCTGGTAACAGTGTTACCACGGACCGAAATTTTCGAGTCGGTTTCGGACTGCATGCAGCGAAGAAATGCCCGGTCCGCATTCCTGCGGCAAGCTGCCTGATTCCGTGTGGCCTGCAGGCAATACAGACCGATGCGCCCGAATTGCCGGTAATGACAAGTCACGTGCCCCATCGGCATTGCAGATGGCATGCCGCACAGCCTGCAACCAAACGGATCCAAGATCAATCGGAAACCCCAACAGTTGCCGGTGGAGTTTTCCGGAAACCGTAGCCAAGCACGCAAATATCCCGCAATATCATTATCTGGGCGGGAATTGTCATCATGGGCGACCTGGATAGTTGCCAGGTGATCTCGATGCCCGTGTTCAATGGTTCCGTTTGCCAATGGTAGATTTATCCAAATGGCCCGAGGTTCGAGTCCGGGGGCAGGAACCACGCCATTCAGGCATCGAGTGATTTCAAGAATTTCTCGAACTGCCACTGATCGTTCTGATCTTCGGCGAACTCCAACAACAGTCGCAGATTGTCAGATCGCAGAAATAGCCGGCCCGCGTTGACGGCACTTCGTGATCTGCTCAATTGGGCGTCTGCGCCCGTTGCCTGAGTGATGTTTGCTCGGAGCTGTGGCGATGAAAGTGAGTCCACGTCGAGTTCCTCGATTTCGCATAATAGCTTTTGCAGTCCAAGTACTAACAATTCACGGAGATCATTTTCCGGGTACAGGACGGCGATGCCATCAAGCGTGCCGACCGGCTCATCGATATAATACGGTCCCTCGATCTTGCGACCTTCAGCGACTTCGACCTGTTCCTTTTCTTCCTTTGTTGCGAATCTCGGCTTGGACAGCGTAGGCTCCCTTGTCAGTCGAACCTTTCGAACAACTTCGACAATGGAATCAGGGATACCCTTGCCAGGATTAGTCAAATCCTGAATCTTGCGATTAATCCAGTTGGCGCCGGCCTCTTCGGTGAGTAGCTCCGAGACGATATTGCGAAAAGCAGGAATCTGGTGCTGGAAGGCCTTGAGATTTTCGCGTCGTTCTTTATTCTGAATATCGCGGTCGAAGTTTCGGCGCATTGATTCGAAATCGACGTCGAAGTGAGTCTTGCCGCAGTCTTTTCCGATGTTGGTTATGCGGCCGTCGGCAAGACTTACGAGGTATCCCTTTCCGTGTTTCCTGTGGCATGATGAAAGGCCGCAACGAACAAAAACGGACTCTGTATAGTTGCCGATGATTTTCTCAAGTTTGACCGATTTCGGATCGATATCTATGACGAATCCGGGTATTTCGTGGACTTCGTTGAAGTTCTCGATTCGTTGGAGGCCACGGTCTGTATTGAGTGTTATCACGGGAGGGCGGCACCTGATGCGAGTAATGCCCGCAAAGATGGGGCATGAATTGTGGAATTTCAAGGGCCACGTGTCGATAGTCCTGATACGGATCAATCGCTTGCGTGAGTATGGGGTGGCTACACGCGATTTGTTTTGGTTGGCGAAAAGACGTCGATTTCAATCTTCGAGACCATACCTTCGTCGCATCGGTACGACGTCTTAGGTGATTCGAAGGCGAACTACCCGTTTGGTGACTCGACTCTCGAAACTCGCTGTCTCGCAGAATTGCCGCAGCGCGGTACGCATTGCATTTGATTGCTTGCAGGACGACCTGGTGACGAGCCAAGTTGTCGCATTGGCGGCCGATGCTGCTCCGGCGCAGTAGAACGTCGAGTGGCGCGGCACCTGTTCGTGGTCTAGACTTCTAGGCATAGGCAGAGGCGTTGGCCGGGGTAGCACCGTAAACGTTCCCGTGCGGTGTCAACTTCGCCGCCGGACCTCGATTATTCGGGACATCCTGACCCGACACACTAATGGCAGCGTATCTTGCTGCCGGATGGGTGCCATGGTCACGTGCCGGATAGGCGTGCCTTGTTCTTGATTTGTGGAGGATTCCCGGATGAGTATGAAACGAAGAAATTTCAACAAATTGTTGCTTGGCGCTGTGGCTGGGATTCTTGCCGGCACGCAGGGTCGCAATGTAATTGCTCAAGAAGAGACAACCGAAGGCGGCGAGAAGCATGCGTGCAAGGGCATGAACGAGTGCAAAGGCCAGGGGGGCTGCGAATCCGGCGACAAAGCCCAATCGAAGAAACGAGCCAGGGTCTCGGGATCGCGGGTGAGCTGGTTCCAACTCTCGGTGGCAAGCCCCGTATGCCGAGAAAATCCGCTCAGGATCAGGTTCCATACCTCGTGTCGAGCCATCGCATCGGAGCCGTCTTGGCGAAACAGCGCATCGAAGTCGAGGACGTCGGCGCGTACTCCCGGGATGCCGCCGGCGATGATACGGTTCGGCTTGGTGTCGTCTGGTTCCGCCGGGTCCGCGAGATCCTCGATCAGATCGCGGAGAGCCTCGATCGCGAGCGCAGGGCCCAGATACAAGCGCGCAACCAAGCGCCGATGCAGCGACGCGGCAAGATCGGCCTCTGGGAGTCGCCGGTACTCGGAGCCGCCCGCGGACCAGCCGATCTGCTCGGACAGGATGTCGAGCTGCAGCTCCACCTGTCCGATCGCCGCCGACAGTGCCTGGTGGCAGTCCTCCAGCTTGCGAGCGAACACCGGCGAGCGCGGGGGGTAGAAACGACGCACGCGAAGCGCGAAGGCGAGGCACTGGATGCCAAGGGCGACCGGGTCCGTTTGGTTGCCTGGCAGCTTGGTCGGGTCGTGGCGCTCGGGCAACGTCGGTTCCTCAGGAAGGGTTGGCAGGCGGCTCCGGACCTACTGGCGGCGCGGCCAGCTGTGCCTCGAGCGCGGCATACTTCTGACCCAGGATGCGGGAGAGCGCTGCCGGATCGGCGGTCAAAGGCAGCACGGGCATGCCTGTAGCGGTCTCGATCGCATCGATTGCGGCTCGATCGAACGGGTTTGCGATTGCCAGCACGAGAACCTCGTCGGTCAACATCACCGCCATGCAACAGTGCTGTTCCGACATCTCACGCGGCAAGGCGCCGACGATCCTCGGATCCGCCGCCGCCAGCGTGGCCGTGTCCACTGAGGCAGTCGGCTGGATCCTGAGCGCTTCGATCATGTCCCCGTGCGAGACGATTCCCATCTGCAGCAGGATCTCGCCGATTGGCCTTTCGGTACGGCGTTGGCGCTTCAGCGCCTCTCGCAGCTGGTCTCGAACGATGATCTTGCGATGCATCAGGATCTGGCCGAGTTTCATTGGACGCGCAACGCCAAAAGTTGATGTTCCTAAAGGTAGTTGACTCTCATTCAATCATAATGAGTATCTGCAGTTATCAGAAGACAATAATAAACTTCTTGAACTCCCCATGGTCAGTTGGCCATGATGGACTGTCAGCACCGTTTCACCGCCCGGGTGCGGTTGCAAGCAGGTATTGGTACGATCTATGCATACGATTTATGCATGAGACGGCTTGGCACGGGCGAGGGTGGTTGAGCGCGCGTATGCAACGAGTTCCCACGACGGCAGCGAGGGCGGTGCAACAGCCGGTAGCGACCCGAGCGGCCGCGCCACGGCCGCTCCGGCGCAAACAGCTCCAGGTCAGCGGACTGGTCAAGGCATACGGCGGCAAACGGGTTGTCGACGAGGTGACCTTCGAGATAGCCCAGGGCGAGGTGGTCGGTCTGCTCGGCCCCAACGGCGCTGGCAAGACCACGACCTTCTACATGGTGGTCGGCCTCACGCGGCCCGATGCCGGCAGGATCTTCGTTGGCGGTGTGGATATCACACGCGAGCCGATGTACGTGCGGGCGCGCCGGCACGGGATCTCCTACCTGCCCCAGGAGCCGTCGGTGTTCCGGCGGCTCTCGGTCGAAGACAACCTCATGGCCATCCTCGAGGGCCTACGGCTTACGCGAGAGGAACGCAACCGTCGCTGTGCAACGCTGCTCCACGAGCTCGGTCTGACGCAGCTCGCTCACCAAAAGGCGTACACACTTTCCGGTGGTGAGCGACGCCGTGTCGAGATTGCTCGGGCGCTCACGACCAATCCTTCGTTCGTGTTGCTGGACGAGCCGTTTACGGGAATCGATCCTATAGCTATCGCCGATATCCAGCAGCTGGTCGTCGAGCTCAAGTCGCGCGGCATCGGCGTTCTGATCACCGACCACAACGTTCGCGAGGCGCTCAGGATCACGGACCGTGCCTACATTCTGACCGAGGGCAAACTGTTTCGGGCGGGTAAGCCCGAGGAGCTTGAGGCGGATCCTCAGGTGCGCAAGATTTACCTCGGCGAATCCTTCAGCCTGTACTGATTTCGGAGTCCGTTTCGGCAATGGCACTAGAACTCAGGCTCTCCACCCGGCTCCAGCAGCGGTTGGTGATGACCCCTCAGCTGCAGCTGGCGATCAAGCTGCTACAGCTCAACAAGCTCGAGCTCGAGCAGACCCTGCAGCGCGAGATGGTCGAAAACCCGGTGCTCGAGGAGGTGGAAGAACAGCCGAGCAACGGTGCAGAGACCGCCGAGCCGGCCGACAAGGAAACCGAGGAGGAGGACCGCGCCGACCAGGTTATCGACAACCTCGATGTCGATGCCTTCTTCTCGCAGTACTTCGACTATCAGCCCACAACCGCCAACATGCGCGAGCAGGGGGAAGCGCTGCCGCTCGAGAACACGCTGGCGTCGACGACATCGCTCAATGAACACCTGCTCTGGCAGCTGGAGATGACCGAGTTGTCGCCGATCGTGCTCGAGATCTGCCCGTCCGTGGTGGGCAACCTCGATCACGATGGGTATCTTCGCGCCAGCTCCGACGAGATCGCGGCGATGGGTGACTGGGACTCGCTGCATGTCGAGCGCGCGATCGCCGCGGTTCAAGATATGGACCCTGTCGGAGTGTGCGCCCGCGACCTGCGCGAATGCCTTTATCTGCAGCTCGAGCAGATCGGCGAGGCCGACGGCTTGGCGTCGGCAATCGTCCGTGACTCCCTGGACGACCTCACCGCGCACCGTTTCCGGGAGATCGTGCGCACCACGCACTCCGACATCGACTCGGTGGCCGATGCGGTAGCGTTGATCCGGAGCCTGAATCCGAAGCCGGGACAGGCGTTCTCGTCGGAGGCGCCACGCTACATTGTGCCTGATGTGTTCGTGCGAAAGGACGGCGACGAATACATCGTGACGGTCAACGACGACGGCCTGCCCAAGCTGCGGGTTTCGCGTCTGTACCGAACGATGCTCAAGGGAGGTGGCGACCTGTCGCCGGACGCGACCGAGTATCTGCAAGAGAAGGTCCGCGCCGCGCTCTGGCTTATCAGGTCGTTCGGGCAGCGGGAGCGCACGATTCGCAAAGTGGCCGAGAGCATCGTGGTGCACCAGAGCGCGTTTCTCGAGCACGGAGTGGCGGCGTTGCGGCCGATGGTCCTGCGCGATGTGGCCGAGGACATCGGCATGCACGAGTCGACCGTGTCACGGGTGGTGAACGGCAAGTACATGCACACGCCGCAGGGTATCTTTGAGATGAGGTTCTTTTTCCACAGCGGGCTAGGCCATGCGAGCGGCTCGGATGTCTCGTCGGTGAGCGTCAAAGAGAAGATCCGCAGATTGATCTCGGCCGAGGACGGACGCAAGCCGCTCTCAGACGCCGCACTCGCCAAGAGCCTCGAGAACAGCGGTCTTCGGATCGCACGCCGAACGGTGGCCAAGTACCGCGAGGAGATCGGGATCCCTGCATCGAAGGCCCGGCGGGCGATTCGATGAGCGGGAGGGCCACGGCCTGCTAGTAATCTGGCAAAGGAGAAAGATTTTTCCCATGAACATCGATTGGACAGCACGTGGTGCAAGCGTTCCCGATACGCTCCAGGCACGGGTCGAGGGTCAGCTGGGCAAGTTGGATCGCTTCTTGCGCGGCCATTGCGAGGCTCGTGTCGTGGTGACGCAGGAAGGGCAAGATGTCGGAACCTCGCGGCGCGCGATCGAAGTGATCGTACGGCATCGCCTAGGTACCTTCGCCGCCCGCGACGAATCACGTGACCTCGCCGAGTCGGCCAACACCGTGCTCGGCCGCATCGAGGCACAGGTGCGCAAGGCCCATGACAAGCTGCTCAACGGACGCAAGAAATCTGAATCGATGCTCGGGTCGCCGGATGGGGTGGGTGCCGAGTAAGCAGGTGCCGCAGGTTCTGTGACCGTCTCCTGGTGCGAGGCAGCCGGATGGAAGACAACGACAACAGCCCCACCGTCGACGGGCAGGTTTCCGTTCGCGAGCTTCTCGAGCTAGCGAACGAGTACCTGGAGATCGAGCTGCTGGCTGGCGAGGGTGGCCTCGACAAGCTGATCACCCATCAGCGCATCCAGAAGCCGGGCCTGGCGATGGCAGGGGATGCCGAGTTCGTGCATCCGGGCCGCGTGCAGGTGTTCGGTGCCTCCGAGATCCGCTTCATGGACAAGCTGGATGCCGAGCGGCGCCGGGCTGTGCTGCAACCCTTCAGCGAGCAGCCACTCTCGTGCGTCGCCATCACCAAGGGGCTCGAGGCTCCGCCGGAGGTGGTGAGCATGTGCGAGCGCGGCGAAATTCCGCTGCTGCGCAGCGCCCTGCTGTCATCGACCTTCATCGATCGACTCAACCATGTTCTCGACGCCCATTTCGCGCCCCGAACAACGGTCCACGGCGTGCTGATGGATGTTCTGGGTGTTGGGGTGTTGCTGACCGGGCCGTCGGGAATCGGCAAGAGCGAGTGCGCCCTGGACCTGATCATGCGCGGCCATCGCCTGGTGTCGGACGACGTGGTGGAGATCCATTGCCGCCAGGGAGAGACCCTGGTCGGTCGGGGGCCGGAGATGATCCGAAGCCACATGGAGGTCCGGGGGCTGGGAATCATCAACATCGCTCACCTTTTCGGCGTCGCGGCGACACGCCAACGTAAGCGGGTCGAGTTGATCATCGAGCTGCAACCCGAGGGTAGGGACCGTGATTGCGAACGCCTGGGAATCGATCAGCAAACGCGCCAGATTCTCGGGCTCGAGATTCCGTTGGTGTGCCTGCCGGTGGCCTCGGGCCGGAACCTGTCCAACCTGGTCGAGGTGGCGGCGCGGAGCCTGCTGCTGCGATTGAAGGGGTTCAATCCAGCCGAAGAGCTCAACGCGCGACTGCAACAGTCCATGCAGCAACCGCAGTTCGCCATGGGGCGCTACGACCTCGATGAGGGGGATCTGGAGTGAGTCGATCGCAGCTGGTGGTGATCTCCGGGCTGTCCGGATCCGGTAAGAGCAGCGCCCTGAAGTGTTTCGAAGATCTGGGTTATTATTGCGTCGACAATCTGCCGCCGCCGCTGATTCCCACCTTCGTGGATTTGTGCCATCGAGCCGGCCCGCGGTTGAAGCTTGTCGCCCTGGTGGTCGACGCTCGTACGCGCGAGTTCCTCGAGCAGTTCGTTCCGATCTGGAACCAGATCAAGGGCAGCAGCACTCGTGCTCGACTGTTGTTTTTCGATGCCGATGACAACGTCTTGATGCAACGTTTCTCCGAGACTCGCCGGCCGCATCCGCTGGCCCCACGAGGCCCGTTGGGCGAGGGGATCGCGGCGGAACGGAAGCTACTGGAGCCGGTGCGCAAGGCGGCCGACGACGTCGTCGACACGAGTACGTTCAGCGTCCGCACTCTGCGCGAGATGCTGTCGCGGCGTTTCGGGCCGGGCGGGGGCGAGGGGCTTAACATCGCGGTGGCAAGCTTCGCATACCGCAACGGAATTCTGGACAATGCCGATCTGGTGTTTGATGTTCGGTTCCTGCCGAATCCACATTATGTTACCGAGCTGCGGCCCCAGACCGGCTTGGACAAGCCGGTTCGGGAGTTTGTAGAATCGCGCACCGAGACGCGAGAGTTTCTGCAGCACCTCGAGCGGTTGCTGCGCTTTCTGATTCCGCAGTACGCGCAGGAGGGCAAAACCTACCTCACGCTCGCCTTCGGCTGTACGGGAGGGCGGCACCGTTCGGTAGCCATCGCGTCGATGGTGGCCGAGCGGCTGCGCGAGCTCGGATACGACGCTACCGAGACGCACGTAGACCTCGAGGATGCCCCCTCGAAGCGGAAAGCGACACGATGAGCGACCGGAGGGCTCGATGGTAGGTGCGGTGATCGTCACTCACGGTGGTCTGGCAGAGGAGTTGCTCGAGGCGACGGAGAGAATCGTTGGCCCGACCGAGAAGATTTGCGCTGTTGCCATCGACTGGGACGACGAGATCACCGAGGCACGCCGGCAGATTGAAGCTGCGATCACCTCGGTTTCCGGCGACGGCCGCGTTCTCATTTTCACCGACATGTTCGGGGGAACGCCGACCAACGTAAGCTTGGCGTTCTTGGAGCAGGACCGTGTCGAGATCATCACCGGTGTCAACCTTCCGATGTTGGTCAAGCTGACGAGTCTGCAGAGTAGCGAGGACTCGCTACTGGAGATCGCCAGACAGGTCCGCGATCGCGGGCAGAAAAGCGTCTACGTGGCGAGCGAGATCCTGTCGTCCCAGGAGCAGACCTGACACCTTCGCGCCTCCAGCGGAGGCGCGAGAACATAGGGGGCCGTGGCGGTACCAGACCCATCACACTTCCACCACGGCCTCCTAGGCACAAGGGAATGGTCCAGAAAGAGTTGGTCATCCAGAACAAGCTCGGGCTGCATGCGCGGGCAGCGGCCAAGTTCGTCAAGTGCGCCAGCCAATTTCAGAGCGAGATTCAGGTCGGCAAGGATGCGATGACCGTTAACGGCAAGAGCATCATCGGTGTCCTGTTGCTGGCGGCGCCCAAGGGCAGCCGGATCACGGTGAGCGTCGACGGGCCTGATGAGCTGCCGGCGATCGACAGTCTGTCGGAGCTGGTCGAGAATCGATTCGACGAGGAGTGACCGGGCGTGGACACAGTGGTTTGCCGGGGTATTGGAGTGTCTCCGGGCATCGCCATCGCGCCCGCGCTCGTGCTCGAGCTCCGTCTGAGCCAGGTACCCAAGTTCGATCTCGCACCGGATGCGGTCGAGCAGGAGATCATCCGGCTCGATGATGCGGTGGCGGCGGTTCATCGGCAGCTCGAGCGAATCGAGCAGCAGACGGGGCGGGAGCTCGGCAGCGCGATGGCGCAGATCATCGATGCCCAGGGCCTGATGCTCGATGACAGCAGTTTCGTTGACCCGATCCGCGATCGCATCCGCAAGCTCGGGCAGAACGCCGAGTGGGCCGTCAAGGCAGTGGGGGATGATCTCAGCGAGCGTTTTTCGGAGATCTCGGACTCCTATCTGCGCGAGCGCGGCAACGACCTGGACGATCTGACCGCTCGCCTGCTTCGAACGCTGGCGGGCAGCGGTGATTTCCGGCTCGACAATCTCGCGGACCCCGTGGTGCTGTTTGCCTACGATCTTTCCCCATCGGACACAGCGATGCTCGATCGCACCAAGATCATGGGCTTCGTGATCGATGTCGGGGGCCGTACGAGTCATAGCGCGATCATGGCCCGGTCGCTGGAGATCCCGGCCGTGGTCGGACTCCACAACGCCACCGAGCGCGTGCGTTCGGGCGACGAGGTGATCATCGACGGGACCGAAGGCGCCGTGATCATCCACCCGACGGTTGCGATCCTGGGCGAGTATCGCAACAAGCGGCGCTCCTACGCCGCCCACGACGCCGAGCTGCTCGCCACGCGAGATCTTCCGTCGGTCACGCCCGACGGGGTGCAGATCAAGCTGCTGGCGAACATCGAGAGCGCCAGCGAGGTCGCCGCGGCGAGGCAGCACGGCGCCGCCGGGGTCGGGTTGTTCCGTTCGGAGTTCCTATACCTGCGACGGCCGACCGTCTTGCCCAGCGAGGAGGATCACTACCGCGAGTATCGTGCCGCGCTAGAGGCGATGGCGCCAGACCCGGTGGCGGTGCGAACTCTGGATCTGGGAGGGGAGAAGCAAATGCCCGGAGAGTTCCGGCGCCTGCAGGGCTCCAACTCGTTGCTCGGGCTGCGGGCGATCCGGCACTCGCTGCAGGAGCAGCAGATGTTCGTACAGCAACTCCGCGGCCTGTACCGCGCCAGCAACCATGGCGATTTGCGGATCGTGCTGCCGTTCGTCTCCGGGCTCGGTGAGCTGTTGGAGGCCAAGGCCTTGATGGCCCGCGTTCGACAAGATCTGGAGGCGGAGGGACACGCGGTGACGGAGCACGTCCCGCTAGGGGTCATGATCGAGGTGCCGTCGGCGGCGCTGGTTGTCGGTCACCTGGCCAACGAAGTCGATTTTTTCTCCATCGGTACCAACGACCTCATCCAATACCTGCTGGCGGTAGACCGCAACAACGACGCCGTGGCCCACCTTTACAAGCCGCTCCATCCAGCCGTTCTGTGTCTGCTCGACCAGGTCATGCAGGTGGCCAAGGAGCGCGGCATACCGGTGAGCCTGTGCGGCGAGACGGCGGCCGATCCGCTGACCGCGATGGTCTACATGGGCCTGGGCATCGACGAGCTCAGCATGAGCCCCCGATCCATTCCGGTGATCAAGAACCTGGTGCGGCGCCTGTCCTACGCCGAGGCGCGGCGCATCCTGTTGCGGTCGCTGCGGCTCGCGAGCGCCCGCGAGATAGAGGAGTTTGCGCTCGAACAGCTTATGGCACACTTTCCCGACGGGTTTCTAGCTGCCGCGAGGGGAAAGGAACGATGCGGATCGTAGACAAGCCCTGGGGACACGAGGTCATCTGGGCCGAGACCGACGCCTACGTGGGGAAGATTCTGCACATCGAGAAAGGCGAGCAGCTCAGCCTGCAGTATCACGAGATCAAGGAAGAGACACTTTTTTGCCAGCGCGGTCGGCTCGAGCTTCAGGTGCAGGAACCGGGCGAGGAGGGGCTCACCACGCTGGTGCTCGAGCCCGGTGAAGCCAAGCATATCCTGCCGCGCACGGTGCACAGGATGCGGGCGCTGGAAACCTGCGATGTGTTCGAGGTCTCCACACCCCACCTCGACGATGTCGTTCGGCTCCAAGACCGTTACGGGCGCGTCACCGGCGACTGATTACCGCGATCGCCGAAGTGCTACCGGATTCCACGGCGTGAGGAGGAGAAAACATGGCAAACAACTGGAATCGTCGTGAGATCGTCAAGGCGGGAGTCGCCGCGGGCATCGGTACCTTCGGGGTGCCTGCGTCGGCGCCGGCGGTTATTCGATCACGCTCGATGCTCCGTCCGGTCGTGGTATCGAGCGGCAATGGACTGCAGGCCTGCGCCAAGGCGATGGAAATGGTGCAGTCTGGTGTCGACACGCTCGATGCCGTGATCGCCGGGGTCAATATCGTGGAGCTCGATCCCGACGACATGAGCGTCGGCTACGGGGGTCTGCCCAATGAGGAGGGCGTGGTCCAGCTGGATTCCTCGGTGATGCACGGTCCGTCGCGGCGAGCGGGTGGCGTCGGAGCGATCGAGGGCGTCAAGACGCCCTCCAAGGTCGCCAAGCTCGTGGCCTTTCGCACCGACCACGTGCTGTTGGTGGGAGAGGGAGCCACGAGGTTTGCGCGAGCGCACGGCTTCGGCGCGCAGGAGCTGCTGACCGATCGGTCGCGTGAAGTGTGGTTGCGCTGGAAGGAGAACCTCTCGGACCGCGACGACTGGCTGTCGCCGGAGCAGGCGGGAGAGGTGTCGACGGCGGGATTCGAGTCCTTCGTGCGCCACTACGGTACGATCAACTGCAACGTGGTCGATGCCGAGGGCAACATATCGGGTGTCACCACGACCTCGGGTCTGGCCTTCAAGATCCCGGGACGGTGCGGTGACTCACCGATCATCGGAGCCGGTCTGTACGTGGACAACGAGGTGGGCGCCTGCGGCTCGACCGGTCGTGGCGAGGCCAACCTGGTGGAATGCGCCTCGTTTCTGGTCGTTGAGCTGATGCGCAACGGGGCCCATCCCAAGGACGCGGCGCTGGCGGCTCTCCAGCGCATCGCAGGCAAGACCGCGCCACGGCTGCTGACCGACGGTGGCAGACCGAACTTCAACCTGCGCTTCTATTGCCTCAACAAAGCCGGCGAATACGCCGGTGCGTCGATGTACGGCGATCTGCAGGGACGCACGGCGCGCTTTGTCGTCAACGATGGCGGCGACAGCCGGCACGAGGACTGCGCCGCGCTGTTCGACGCGATGAGCTGAGGACCGAAAGCCGCCCGTGCACTAGTGCGCGCGGCGCCGCGGCGGTGCACAATAGGAGGCGTGACTACGCGAGCAAGCATCCTCTGTGTAGGGCGCAGTGCGCTGTTGCTCGGTTTCGCGCTGGCAACAGTGTCGTTGCTGTGGGGGCACCCACAGGATGAGCGCCCGGTGGTGGTCGTCGCCAAGCTCGGTGACGCGATCCACCCGATTACCGCCGAGTACGTGGTTGCGGCGCTCGCCGAAGCGGATCGTCTGAGCGCCGACCTGTTCGTGCTAGAGATCGACACCCCGG
>JACZXM010000035.1 GCA_022571615.1 Acidobacteriota bacterium
TGCGACCTGCGCCGGATTCCGCTGCTGTTTCTGCAGAACATCACGGGTTTCATGGTCGGCGGCAAGTACGAAGCCGGCGGCATCGCCAAGGATGGGGCCAAGATGGTGCACGCGGTCGCCAATGCCACCGTGCCTCGCCTGACGGTGATCGTGGGGGGCTCGTTCGGGGCCGGAAACTACGGCATGTGCGGCCGCGGCTACGATCCGCGCTTCCTGTTCATGTGGCCCAACGCCCGCATCTCGGTGATGGGCGGCGAGCAGGCGGCCATGGTGCTGGCGCAGGTGAAGCGGGACCAGCTCGAGCGCGAGGGCAAGGCATGGTCCGAGGACGAAGAGACCGCGTTCAAACAGCCGATTCTCGACAAGTACGAGAAGGAGGGCAATCCCTACTACGCGACCGCACGGCTATGGGACGACGGAATCATCGATCCGGCACAGACGCGAGACGTTCTCGGGCTGGCGCTCTCGGCCACCTACAACGCCCCGATGCAGGAGCCGCGCATGGGCGTGTTCCGGATGTGAAAAAGTGAGCGCACCGGCTCTCTCGACCCTACGCCTAGAACGTGACGGGGAGCTGGTGTCCGTTGTGCTCGAGAGGCCGCGGGTTCACGACGCCTTCGACGATGTCATGATCGCCGAGATCACCGAGGTGTTTGGCCGGCTGGCCTCCGATGCCGCGGCGCGCGTTGTCGTGCTTCGTTCCACTGGCAAGCACTTCTGTGCCGGGGCCGACCTGAACTGGATGCGACGGGTCGCCGAGGCCTCCGAGCAGGAAAACCGCGCCGACGCGAGCGCCCTCGAGCACATGTTTCGCACCATCGCTCGATGCCCCAAACCGGTCGTTGCGAGAGTTCAGGGAGCCGCTCTGGGCGGTGGCGCGGGCCTTGTGGCGGCGGCCGATATTGCCATCGCTTCCACGGCGGCCAGCTTTGGGTTCACCGAGGCGCGGCTGGGGATCTTGCCGGCGGTGATCGCGCCCTACGTGGTGCGCAAGGTGGGACAGGGACCGGCCCAGGCCCTGTTCCTGACCGGCTCGCGCTTTGGTGCTTCCCGCGCCCTGCAGCTCGGCCTCGTGCACCAGGTAGTCGAGCCGGATCAGCTCGACGAGGCGACAGCCCAGACCGTTGGCGAGCTGCTCCAGTGCAGCCCCGAGGCGCAGGCACGCATCAAGGCCCTGCTGCCAAGGGTTGCGAACCTGACCCTACAGGAGGCAAGCGCCCACACGACCGCCGAGATTGCCAGTGCTCGCGCCAGCGAGCAGGCCAAGCTCGGGATGGCGGCGTTTCTCGCCAAGAAGAAGCCGCCGTGGGTGGCCGAGTGAGTCAGCGAGTCGCATGAGCGGGCAGCTTCCGAGGCGGCTTCTGATCGCCAATCGGGGCGAGATCGCTATCCGCATCACGCGCACCTGCCACGCGGCCGGTATCGAGGTGTTCGCCATCTACGACCCCCACGATGAGGCATCGCCCCACATCCTGATGGCGGATCGAGCCCTGGCGGTGGATAGCTATACCGACATCGAGGGCCTGGTAGCAGCCGCGGTCGCGCATGGCTGCGATGCCATTCACCCCGGCTATGGCTTCCTGTCAGAGAGTCCGGAGTTCGCCGCCGCGGTACAGGAGGCCGGGCTGCTATGGGTGGGACCGCCGGCAGCGGCCATGCAGATCATGGGGTCCAAGACCGACGCCCGCGCCGCCATGCAACGGGCTGGGGTTGCGGTGATTCCCGGAACCGCTCCGGGCTCGGCTGCGGAGCTCATCACCCAGGCCGGCGATCTCGGCTACCCGGTTTTTCTCAAGGCGGCATCGGGCGGCGGCGGCAAGGGCATGTCGATCGTTCACGATCGCGAGCAACTGGAGCGCGTGTTCCGCCAGGCGAGCGAGGAGGCAACGCGCTCGTTCGGTGACGGCGCCATGTACCTGGAGAAGCTCGTGCAGCACCCGCGCCATGTCGAGGTGCAGGTGTTTGCCGATGCCCACGGTAACGTGGTGGGACTCGGAGAGCGTGAATGCTCGATCCAGCGCCGGCATCAGAAGATCATCGAGGAGACTCCTTCCACTGCGGTGGATGAGCACCTGCGCGCGCGCATGTCGGAGTCCGCGGTGGCTGCGGCGCAGGCGGTTGCGTACGTCGGCGCCGGAACGGTCGAGTTCCTGCTGGCCCCGGATGGAGAGTTCTTCTTCCTGGAGATGAACACCCGACTGCAGGTGGAACACCCGATCACCGAATGGGTCACCGGGTTAGACCTGGTACGGCTGCAGTTGGAGGTCGCGGGCGGCGCCCCGCTACCTCCCGAGGCACTCCAGCCCACTTTCCTGGGTCACGCGCTCGAGTGCCGGATCTACGCCGAGGATCCCGCTGCCGGGCACCTGCCCCAGTCGGGTCGACTGCTGCTGGTGCGCGAGCCCTCCGGGCCCGGCGTTCGGGTTGACTCCGCGCTCGCCGAGGGGCAGGAGGTGACCATCCACTTCGACCCCATGCTGGCCAAGCTGTCGACCTGGTCGCGCGATCGACAGGGCGCCATCGCGCGCATGCGCGAGGCACTGCGGCGCTTCGTGATCCTGGGCGTGCGCACCAACATCGACCATCTCCAAGACATCCTGGCGACGCCCGCGTTCGTCGCCGGCGATCTTTCGACCACATTCCTGGACGATCATTTGCCCGATTGGCCCGGCCACCTCCGGGTGCCGGACCTGGTGCTGGCAGCGACCGCGGCGGCCGAGCGCTTCGGTGCCGGCCGCGACCGCGCCGAGCACGACGGTGAGGGCGGCGGTGAACCCTTCAAGGATCCCTGGAGCGGCCTGCGCGGGTTTCGACTCGGCGCCGGGCCGGAGCTCGGCTCATGAGCCGGCGCCGCCTGCGGGTCTGCGGCCACGAAATCGAGGTCGACTCCGAGCGGCAGGGCGGCGAGATCCGGTTGCGCCACTCCGACGGCACCGAGCAACGCTTTCCCCTGCGCCAGGTCGGATGCGCGGAGTTTCTCGTCAACGACTCGCTGGAGCCAGAGACCGTCCACACCCTGTACGCGATTCGCAGCGGCAATCACTGGTGGATCCACCTGGACGGCCGCACCTGGTACCTGGAAGCCGTACCCGAGGCCGCCCCCGGAACGCGACCCGGCGGAGGACTGGAGGCCCCGACCCCGGCCACTGTCGAGGAGGTGCTCGTGCAGGAGGGCGATCGGGTAAAGGCCGGGCAGGTGCTGGTTGTGCTCTCAGCGATGAAAATGCAGATCGAGATCAGGGCGCCACATGCAGGGGTGGTGAACAACCTCGCTCACGGCCCCGGCGATCAGGTGGATGGCGGGGTCACGCTGCTGTCGGTGGAACCGGACGCATCGGAGTGACCGGCACCCGCCGCCGCCGCGCGCGCAGCGCCGCCAGAGCGCGGGACGGAAGCGACAGCCCGATGGTCTCAGACAGCTGCACGCTGGCCTGAATCAGGCGCTCCAGGTCGACGCCGGTGTGAATGTCCAGGCGATGGAGCATGGCCACCAGATCTTCGGTCGCCAGATTGCCGGAGGCCCCGCGCGCATATGGGCACCCGCCCAGACCGCCGGCGGAGCTATCGAAGATCGTCACCCCGCCCTGCAAACCGGCCAGTACGTTGGCCAAGCCCCGGCCATAGGTATCGTGCAGGTGCAAGGCGATGGCGGACAAATCGAACCTGCGGCCCAGCCGGTCGATCAACTCGCCGACCTGGGCCGGATCGGCAACCCCGATTGTGTCTCCGACCGATACCTCCATGCACCCGAGCTCGAACAGCTCGTCGACGACTCGCACCACGTCTTCGATCCTCACGTCGCCCTGATACGGGCAGCCGAAAGCCGTCGACACGTAACCTCGGATGCGAAGCCCACGCTGACGCGCTCGACGCGCTACCGAACGAAAGAGCTCGACCGACTCGGCGATCGTGGCGTTGATGTTGCGCCGGTTGAAAGTCTCGGACGCGGCGGTGAACAGCGCGATCTCCTCCACCCCCGCTCGTAGCGCGTTGTCGAGTCCGATCTCGTTGGGAACGAGCACCGGATAGCGGATGCCGTCAAGCCGGTGGATGCGCGACATGACCTCGTGGGCGTCGGACAGCTGTGGGACCCACTTGGGCGATACGAAACTGGTGACCTCGACCGCCGGCAAGCCGGCGTCGGAGAGCGCGTCGATGAAATCCACCTTGGTGGCGGTGGGGATAAAGCGGGCGAGGTTCTGAAAGCCGTCGCGTGCCCCGACCTCGTACACCGTTACTGTCGTCGGCAGATCCATGTGCCCGCACTCGATTGGTGGCGCCGGATGGTGCTCTTCCCCCGGCAACTTGACTGTGATTATCAAACAAATGTTTAGTTGGCACAATGAGAGCGCTTGCATGTGGCCCCCGGCGGGACAGCGGCGCCGCTTTCGCTCAGAACCCAAACGGGTGTATTGTTGGTGATCATGCAGGGTACCCGGGCGCACCTAAAACGCACCGAACGCAAGGGAGCGGCAACGCGCGAAGCGCTGATGAGCGTCGCGACCGATCTGTTCGCCGACCAGGGCTTCGACGGCACGAGCGTCGAGCAGATCACCGCCGGCGCCGGCGTCAACAAGGCCATGATCAGCTACCACTTCGGGGGTAAGCGGCGCCTGTACAACGAGATCCTGTCGGCCACCTTCTCGGAGGCGCACCGCCGATTTCATGCCATCCGGGAGTCGGACGCGCCAGCCGACAAACGGCTGCGAGATTTCATTCAGACCTTCGCCGATCTGGCGACGCTGAGTCCGGCGCTGCCGACGATGGTGCTGCGCGAGGCCCTGTCAGGTGGCCTGCACATCGACGCCAAGCTGCTGCCGCAGTTCCTCGAAATCTTCCGCCTGGTGCAAGAGATCATCGATCAGGGAATCGAGGAAGGGACGTTCTCGGCGGTCAACCCGTACCTGACCCACGTCAGCCTACTGGGCAGCCTGGTGTTCTTCTTCGCCCTCAAACCGATCCGGTCGCGTCTGGCTGACGGCAAGCTGCCGACAAGCGCGTCCGAAGTGCGCGAGTTCGTGCGCCATTTGCAGACCATCATGGCGCACGGACTTGCACCTGCCGATCCGACCCCCGAGTTGATCTGACGCAGCGGGCTCGATCGCCCGCCTGGCAGGCGGTGGCGGAGGTAGGCTCGGCTGCGGTGCCTTTGCTTGATCGGAGCCAGAACGAGAACACGGGCTCTTGCGACCGATCGCCGCGCGCCTCGTAAACCCGCAACGCAATGCGTCCGTCGGTAAAATAGTCCACCACCATCAAACCGACCTGCGCGTGGCGAAAGATCGTGTCGTTGTTCTTGCCGACCGCCCCTACTTTCGAACCGGACCCACTCACCAACACCACCACGTCGCTGCCGGATGGCTGGATGACCTGCAGGTTGTGATCGTGCCCGGCGGCCATGACGACCGGCTTGGACCGGGCTGTGGCCGCGATCCGCTCCAGCTCCCGGACCATCTCGCGATTCCTGCCTCCAACCAGATCCTGATCCGACCGCACGATGCCGTAGCGCAGCGGCGGGTAGATCAGCGGCAGCGGAATGTACAGCCACGGAATCCTCCGGGTGAACGGAAACAGCCAGTATTTCAGCGGGACGTAGCCCCCGTGCTCGCCTCGCGTCCTGATCGGGTGATGGCTGGCGACAAGCAAGTACCGTTCGCCGGTGGTGTCCACAATCTGCTCGAGCGACCGGTAGAACGCGGCCTCGTCGGTGGGCGAGTAGGTCTCGGGATCCGTCTCGGAGCCGCGAGCGCACGCCTGCATGCCGCGCCGCCGTTGGCTCGGAGTCAGCAGCCACTCGGTGTCGATCACCACGACCCGAACCCATCTTCCCGCTTCGATGACGATCGGGCCCGGACAGGCGTCACGGGGCTGGAGGCGAATTCGCTCGCCCGCATGTGCGTCCAGCCAATCCTGGAGCGCCAAGACCCGCGCCATGCCACCCTCACGGCTCCGATTCCAGTCGTGGTTGCCGGGCACGAAGACCGCCGCTGCACCGGCGGTTTCGACCGCCTCGACCTGGGCCGCGAGCACCTCCTCGGCATCACGGCGTTCCAAGTCCACTCCCTCATCGAGCGCGGGCATGCCCGCGGGGTAGATATTGTCGCCGAGGAACAAGACCAACGTGCGCCCAGGATCGGCCGCCGCGATGTGGCTCAGCAGCTCCAGGTTCGGGGTCTGATCGAGCGGCTCGCCCGCATCACCGATGAGCACGACGCGGGCATCGAGCTCCTGGTCACCCGCGATGCACTCCCGGCACCGAGGCGACAACCCCGGGCGGATGTATATCGAGGTGCCGCACGCGTACGCCACCAGCGCCAGCAATAGGGCGCCGCCAACGAGCCGTCAGGCGCGGCGCGAGTGCCCAGCTCCCTCCCTTTTCACGCCAGCACGGGGAACGAACAAGCTAGCAACCAACCGAAGAACAGACCGGCTCCGATGCCGTAGGCCCACGGACGGTTGACTCGACTGCCGGCGGCCACCAGACACGCGGTCACCAGAGGCAACAGCGGCAGCAGGATCGAGATCAAGCCCAGTTCCGGCACCAGCGCCATGAGCAAGAGCAAGCCGAGGATCAACGCCGTTGTCTGCGCCAACCACCACAGCCACCGTCCACGGCCACGGGGATCACCTTGGCCGACCTCGGTGGCGACAAACCATGGGATGCACGCCAGCCCCAGAAGCGGCCATCGCAGCAGCCGCGGAGTGACCAGAGTCCACTGCAGCCACACCCAATCAGCACTCAATCCGATGACGATCCACAGGAACCCGAACAACGCCGCTGCGGCCAGCAGGTCCCGCCGCTCCGGGGCGCCCACCCGGTACCCCGCGAGCAAGAAACCGACCCCGGCGAGCAGCAGCCACAGAGCCAGCGCGCCGCCCATCTGCAGTCCCGCCAGCCGCCGCAGGTCGATGACCCACGACAACACCGCGCATACCAGGCTCGCCCCTATCGGAGCGCCGAACAGCGCCACCCAGTGGATAGGACGCCGGATCAGCCTAGCTCGCGACTCGCGCTGGGCGTCTCGCCGCAGCATCGGGCGCATCGACGCCAGCAGCAGCAGCCAGCCGACCGCCTGTGCCAACCACCACAGCAGGCGTCGGTCACGGTATTCAACGCGCACATCGATCTCGGGCTCGAGCGCCCGGTCCAGCCAGCGCAGCGCCGCCTGGTGGCTGCCATTGCGAAACAGGATCGAGAGGTGCTCGGCACCTGCAACCGCCACCAACTCGCGGGCTCGACCGGTAGCGAAATCGGTTCCGCTGCCGCCCGCCCGCTCGAGCATCTGCCGTGCGGAGCGCAGAAAGCGCGGCTCCCACGTTCCCGCCTGCAATTGCAGATTCCTGGGCGTGGCGGGGGTCACCGGGACCGGGATGGGCGAGATCGCTACCGTCGCCCGATAGCGCTCCGGATTCCTCAGCGCCAGGATCACGGCGGGGAACCGCGCGGCCAGCGCCTCCTGCTCTGCACCCTCCTGCGGCTCACCGTCGTGGCGCTCCAGATGCCGGCTCAGGCGCTCCTCTGGACCCAGGACCGTAAACGTCATCGGCTGGCCGCCCTGGGAGAAGCGTCGGATCGACAGACCGCGATCCGCCGCCGACACCCCGATCAGCCCTGCCACCATCAGCACCACGCCTGCCGCCAGAATCAGGACCGATTTGCCTCGCGGGCTCACGTCCGATCCTCGAGCCGCCGCACGAACTTCAGACCCGACCAGTCCTCATCGACGGCGCAGACCTTCACATCCACAAGCCCTCCAGCCAGCCCGATGTGCCGGACGTCGTTACCCGACAGATCCTCGTGCAAGGCGGAGGATTTCTTCGGCCACGAGACCCACAGCATGCCGCCGCAGGCCAGCGAGCGCTTCAGCCCCGGGAACCTTCTCCTCAGCGCCGCCGCGCGCGGGGCGAAGAAGTGCACGAAATCCATGTTTCGGCCCGGTCGCCGCAGAACCCGCAGTCCCTCGGGCAGCTCGCCTAGCAGGTCCCCGTAGTGGCCCGGCGCGTCGACGAACGCGACCTTCATTCCGGCTCGAATCCCGAGCTTTTTCAGCAGAGGCGTTGCAGAATAGCCGGCGCTCATGTTCCTCCTACCCAGCATGGCTCATGCAACCATAGTACGGTTCCGATTCTGCGGTCACCGAGCATCTGCAAGCAAACGGCGCCAGCCTCACCCACACCAGGCAGCACGTACCGCGCAGCCGGATCGGCTACAATCGCCTCGCCGACCCGTCCACGACTTCGAGACCCATGAGCAACCCCGCGCCCGCCAGCAACTGGCTTCTGGAGGTCGGTTCCCACACCGAGGTTGGGCATGTGCGCGAGCGCAACGAGGACTCGCTCAAGGTGGACGAGTCGCTGGGGTTGTTCGTCGTCGCCGACGGAATGGGCGGACACAACGCCGGCGAGCGGGCCAGCCACCTTGCGGTCGAGGAGCTGCAGGCTTTTGTAAGCAGCCGCCTTGACGGTGAGGTCGATCCGGAAACCCTGGCGGCCGCGTTCCACAGAGCCAATGCGGTGATCTTCCGCGAATCGCTCGAGCAGCCCGAACGCCGCGGCATGGGCACCACGATGACGGCGTTGCTGTTTCGCGCTGATGTGTGCTGGATCGGCCACGTTGGCGATTCGCGCGCCTGGCGGTTTCGTGACGGGGTGTGCAAGCAGCTCACGGAGGACCATTCGGTCATCGGAGATCAGATCCGCCAGGGCATTCTCACTCCCGAGCAGGCACTGCATCACCCGATGCGCAGCGTCCTGACGCGGAGCCTCGGCAGCGGCGCCGAGGTGACGGTCGACGTGTTGCAAGGGGGAGTGCAGGACGGCGATCTCTTCATCCTCGGGACCGACGGCATGACCCGCGTCCTCGATGAAGCCGGAATCGGACAGCGGGCCGCAACGGCGCAGGACCCGGGTTCGCTGGCCAGCGACCTCGTCGAGTTTGCCTGTACTGAAGACGGCACCGACAACGTCACGGTCATCGTCGTGCGCTGTAGTGCGGGCCGCTGACGGTCGATACGTCACGGTCCAGGCTCGACTTTAGCCACCCCGCCACGGTCGTAAGTCCTGGATCTGTAGGGTTACAAAGATAGTACGGTTCTGCGGACTTCCGTCGACCGTGGCCGTCTACCGTAGTCGACGAGATCCCATGCGGTGGCTGATTGACCTGTCGGTACGGCGACCGGTTGCGGTCGCGATGTTTTACTGCGCGCTGGCCCTTCTGGCGTGGGCGGCATGGCTGAACCTGCCGATCGACGTGGTGCCGCATGGCGAGTTCCCCAAGGTTACAGTGCGAACGCCATGGCCTGGCGCCTCGCCGGAGTCGATTCAGAGCCTGATCACGAGCAAGATCGAGGCGGTGGCGATCAACATCCCTGGCGTTCGCAAGGTCAGCTCGCGCTCGGCACGCGGTTCCTCCCAGGTCATCGTGGAGTTTGGCGAGGACGCCAAGCTCGACCTGGCCCGATTCGAGCTCGGGGATCGGCTCAGCCTCTTGCGGCAGGAGCTTCCGCCATCGGCCGGAGTCCCGAGTATCCAGCTCGATTTGCCGCGCGAGTTCCAAGACCTCCAGGGCGGCACCTTCCTGGCGTTCACCCTCAGGGCGCCTCGCACGCTCAATGCCCTCCGGCAGTTTGCCAAACAGACCGTCGTGCCGGCGCTGATCGCGGTCGATGGCATCTCCGAGGTCCGCGTCTCCGGAGGTCAGGATCCGCACCTGCAGGTCACCCTGGACCCAGATCGTCTACAGCTGTACGGAATCCAGGCGCGGCAGGTACACCAGGCCATCCGGCAACTGGACCTGGAGCTACCGGTCGGCCAGGCGCAGATTGATGGCACAGCGTATGTGCTCAGGATCGACCATCATCTGCAGGATCTGGGGCCGCTGCGAGCGCTGCCGATCCAGAAAATCGGCGACCGGTTGATCCGGCTCGCGGATCTGGGCACGGTGGCCTACGGCTACGCCAAGACCGAGACCTATACGCGCGTGGACGGCGAGCCTCAGGTCGAGATCAACCTGCAGCGCAGGGCCGGGACCGATGTGTTGGGCGTGGCCCACGCCACCCGTACCCGTCTCCAGCAGCTGGCGACCGAGCTGCCGGAGGACATCACGTTCGAGATCCAGCACGACGAGGCGGCCGATCTGGAGGCCGAGCTCGATCTCGTGTCGCGGCGTCTGACGCTGGTGTTGATCCTGGTTGCGGTGCTGTTGACCGTCCTGCTGCGCGACCTGCGGAGCGCCCCGTTGCTGTTCCTGTCGATCGGGGCCGCGTTGGCCATGACCGTGGTGGCGCTGTACCACCTGCGCGTCCCGGTCAATGTCCTGACGCTGACCGGACTGGCGCTCGCCTTCGGAATGCTGGTGGATAACGCCGTGGTGGTGCTCGAGAACGTGATGCGCTACCGGGAAAAGGGCGTCGATGCCCCGGCCGCAGCCCGGCGCGGGACCACCGAGGTTATCGTGCCGGTGCTCGCCTCGACGCTCACCACCATCGGTGTGTTCTTTCCCTTCGTGTACTTTCAGGGACGCATGCGCGACTACTTCACGCCGCTGGCGCTGGCCATTGCCTTCGCGCTCACCGCCTCGCTGGTAGTCTCGCTGACCCTGATGCCGGCCGTCGCCGGGCACGGTTGGATTGCCTCGCGGGCCCGGGCGGGATCGGCCCGGCTGCCGAGTTTCCGGCGCGCCCTCGGGTTCGGCCTGCGCCACCCGTGGATCGTGCTGCTGGTTGCCGCCGGGGCCTGGTACGGCGCCTACCGGCTGTTTGATGACAACGTGGCACGCGGTGATTTCCTGCGCTGGTGGGGCGGGTCCCAGCAACAGATCAACGTCTTCATGACGCTGCAATCAGGCGCCGAGGCCTCGCGCACCGACACCGCGATCCGCCCGTTCGAGGACTACGTGGTCGGGCTGCCCGATATCGAGCGGGTCACCGTACGGGTGTTCGGCAACAGCGGCCAGATGGTTGTGGAGTTCCCACCGGACATCGAGCTCACCGGTTACCCCCTGATCGTCAAGGACGAGCTGATCAAGATCGCCACCCGCTACGCGGGCTTGCGGGTCAGTGTGTCGGGCTTCGACAACAACTTCTACGCCAGCGGTTTCGGCCGCGGGGCGATGCTAGGGAGCAGGATCCATTTGTACGGCTACAACTACGAGCGCCTTGGGCAGATCGGCGAGGGCATCGCCAAGATGGCGCTCCGCAGCGCCCGGGTGCGGGAGGCCAACGTCACCGCCGGGTCCCGTAACCTGTGGGGCGACCAGGGGCAAGAACTCGGACTGCGGATACGACGCGACCGCCTCGCTACCCACGGCTTGACCGTCACCGAGGTGAGGGCACAGCTCGAGAGCCTGCTCGCCGGGCGCACCAGTACCGACGAAATCCGCGTTGGCGGCGGGCGCTGGGATCTGATGGTCAAGGTCGCCGGAGTGAACGAGCGGACCGTGCAGGACCTGCTCGATGCGCCGATCCGATCCACCAACGGCCATGGAACCCGGCTCGGCGATCTACTCGATGTGGCGATGGTGAGCATCCCGGGCGAGATCACGCGGCAGGACCAACGCTACGACCGCTTCGTGCAGTGGGAGTTTCGGGGATCTGGGCGCGCCTCCCAGGCCTACCGGCAGGCGATCTTCGACTCGCTGGCATTGCCTCCCGGCTACAGCGCCACCCTCGACGACAATTTTCGCCTCACCGCGGAGGAGCGCGTGCAGATCCGCAATGTGGCCTGGCTGGCTCTGGCCATCGTGTTCATGGTGCTCGCCTCGCTGTACGAGTCGCTGCTGCAGCCGTTCGTGGTGCTGCTTGCGGTTCCGGGCGCGTTGATCGGCGTGTTCTTGATCTTCTACCTCACCGAGACCCCGTTCGATGCCTCGGCCTCCATCGGCGTCGTGCTGCTGGGTGGCATCGTGGTCAACAACGCGATCCTGCTGGTCGATCACATCAACTTTTGCCGGCGCGACCTGCCGCTGGTAGAGGCCATCGTCACCGGAGCGGCCGAGCGCGTACGCCCGATCCTGATCACCTCGATCACCACGGTGGGAGGCATGCTGCCGCTGGTGCTCATCGAGTCGGGCGAGCAGGTCGCCCGCCGTACCGACATCTGGGGCACCCTGGCCCTGTCGACGATCGGCGGGCTCACGGCATCCACTTTCCTGACCCTGGCGCTAACCCCCATCCTCTACCTGCTGGCCGAGCGCGGGCGCCGCGTAGCCTTGGCGCTCGGCCGCCAAGTGGTCGATGCGTGGCGGGCGACGCCGGCACGGGCGAGAGCAGGATCGCAGTGAAAGAGCAGCCGCAAGAAACTGGCCACCATTGGATGAGCACCGGACGCGTTCTGCTCAGCACAGTGGTCCTGCTCGGCATCGCCGTGGGGGGCTACCTTGTTCTGTACGGGCTGCCCGAGGCGTTCTCGCGTCCCCAGGAGCCCGCGGCGGAAGCTTCGGCAGCGCCGCAAAGCATCCAGGCACCGGCTGCACCCGCGGTATCGGTGGAAACCGGCCGGGCCCGCCGCGGCGACCGCGACCGGCAGCTGCACCATTGGCCCAGGGTCGAGCAACGAAGTGGTCGAGTG
>JACZXM010000481.1 GCA_022571615.1 Acidobacteriota bacterium
GCAGCGGCGGTCTCGGGCACCGGTACGCCGCCACGGCAAGCGATCGGTCGCGATCCGATGTCGCCTCGACGCCGTGCTCGAGAAACCATCGGCCGGCCGCGGCCAACCCGGGAACACCGGTGACCCAACACCCGTCGCCCGCAGCGGCCCCCGATCGCAACAGCGGCGCTCGGCCGGGTGGCAATCGACCTGCGAGTGTCATCGCGATGCTCACGCCGGCGTCGGCACGGGAAACGTCGCCCCCCACCACCGGGCAGCCGATCTCGCGCGCGGCTGCTGCCAGGCCTGCCATCAGATCTCGTACCCAGCTCACAGCCGTGGATGCGGGCAGCTCGAGAGCACAGAGGGCACAGAGCGGATCGGCACCCATGGCACCAATATCCGAGGCGCTGACCATCAGCGCCCGCCGTCCCAGGTCATGGGCGCTGATCCAATCGAGGCGAAAATGCGTGCTCTCGCGCAGGCTGTCGGCGCTCAGAACCAATCGGCCCGCGTCCGCACGCACGATTGCCGCATCGTCCCCCGGACCGCACTCCACGTTACCCGGCATGGTTCCCAGCCATCGCCGGATCCGCTCTACGAGCTCCAGCTCCCCGAGCTCTCCCACGCTCTGTCCCGGCCTCGCGCTCACCGCGGGTGCTCCGCCGACCGCTGGTGTGCCCACCGACATGCCTGTTCGCGGTCGTCCCATCGCCGCGTGAGCTGCCCTCGCGCCGCCTCCTCCAACAGCTTCCCGACCTCGGGCCCAGGGGCCATCCCCCACCCGACCAGGTCCTGCCCCCGCACCCATCGTGGCTCTCGGGCGCGCCGTGCAAACAAACGTGCTTGGGTGGCAGATTCCGGCACTGCTCTCCCCTGGGCGCGCGCCAGCCACTCGGCCAGTCTGCCGGCGATCGTCGCGGCGTCCGGGTTCTCGAGCGCCCAACCGACGCTATCGGCTCCCGGTTTCATCGCCTGCCGCGACCACCCCGCCGCCAGCTCCGCCGGGCGAACCAGGCGCGGCGGCCAGCGGCCGGCCTCCAGCCGCCGAGCCACCACTTGCACCGAGGACTCCGCCGCCAGATCGCACACCAGAGCAGCAACTCGACCCGGTAGAGACGGCAGTGGCTCGCCAGCGAGCCGCTCGTTCGCCTCCCAGGCTTCGCAGGCACGGGTGCTGGATAGCGGGCCGATCGTCACCGCTGCGAGTCCGAGAGTCGAAGCTAACCGGACCCCCTCGAGCCACCGGTGCTGTTGCAGAATGAGCATCCATTCTGCGTGGACCCGCTCCGCGGCAACCGATGCGAGCGCCCGCGCATGCTCCCGAGTAGCGACCCGCGTCTCCGATTCGAGAGCGAACCCGTCGAGCCCAGTCGCATAGCGCACCGCGCGCATCGTCCGTAGAGGGTCCGCTTCCAGCACGGTCGCAGCGGTACAGCGGATGCGTCGGGCGCACAGATCCGCCAGGCCCCCGAAGGGGTCGATCAGCGCGTTGCTTGGTGGCCGCTCGGCGGGCAGCGGCAACGCCATCGCATTGACGCTGAAATCGCGGCGCTGCAGATCCTCCTCGATGTCCCCTTGAGATACCGCCACGTCGACCTGGCATCCTTTCCACCGGAACCTGTGGGTGTCCTGGAAGCGATCCCGGATCGAAGACGGACGACGGCCGCGGCGCGACTCGATGGCGTCGAGAAAGCCCTCCAGATCGCTCTCGACGATCAGGTCGAGATCCTGAACACGGAGTCCGAGCAGGGCATCGCGGAGCGCCCCGCCAACCAGCGCTACGCGGCCGGAGTGGGCAGTCGCAAGCCCTGACAAGGCCGCCAGAGGCTCCGCGTCCAGGAGCTGGTCCAACCTCGTCCAATCCAGCCCGGTGGCCAACGCAGCCGGATCAGGAGGGTCGGTCGAGGAGGCTCTTGAGCTCCTCCATGAAGACATTGATATCTCGGAAGTGGCGGTAAACAGAGGCGAAGCGAACGTACGCGATGTCGTCCATGCCCCGCAGGCGCTCCATGACCAACTCCCCGATCTGCTGACTATCGATCTCGCGCCCACCTTGGTCCTGGGCCACAGCCTCGATCTGGTCGCAGACGGTCTCGAGATCCTGCATCGGCACAGGTCTCTTCTCGCAGGCGCGTATCATGCCGGCCATCAGTTTGGAACGCTCGAATCGCTCGCGCCGGCCATCCTTCTTGACCACCATGATCGGGGCCATCTCGATCTGCTCGTATGTGGTCATGCGCCGGCCGCACGCAAGGCACTCCCGCCGACGTCGAATCGCCGCCCCGTCGCGACTCTCTCTGGAGTCCACGACCTTGTCCTTGTTATGTCCGCAATAGGGGCACTTCATGTGTCTTGACCGGGTAGTACGGGAGATGCCCACAGGGCACGCGGCCAATTCGCGCGGCCGCGGCCCTCCCAGCGCAATTATACCTCGGGGCGCACTTTCCCTGACGCTCCGTTGCCCAGACGCCGCACCGCGCCGAGCGACAGCCCCTCGCGCGCCAGCAGGATCAGGCCGAGAATTCCATGCGGCAAGAACCCCACCGCATGCGCCACGATCGCGTAGGCAACAG
>JACZXM010000482.1 GCA_022571615.1 Acidobacteriota bacterium
AGGAGCACGCCCCGCTCCTCGGCCAGTTCGGCTTCGAGATCGAGCCCTTCGGTGGCCACACTTGGGCCATCCGCTCCGTCCCCGAGATCCTCGGCACCCGCGGCGCCGAGCCCGCCGTCCGCGCCCTCCTGGCCTCCCTTGCCAACGAGACCGGCCCCGAAGCCCACGACCGCCTACACCAGGAGATCGCCGCCTCCATTGCCTGCCACTCCGCCGTCCGCGCCAACCAACCCCTGTCGGCGGAGTCGATGACCCGCCTGATCTCAGATCTCGCCCACTGCGACACGCCTAACCGCTGCCCGCACGGGCGGCCGATCATGCTCCGGATCGCGCACAACGACATCGAGAGGATGCTGCACAGGCATTGAACAGGGAACCGCCTACCCGAACTCTGCGCTACCTTATGGCCGACGTGGACCTTTTTCGGCGTGGTCCTAGCAGCCCGTGGCGGAAGTGGCGTGGGTCGCGCGCCGGGGAATTGCGGGCTGCTAGTGGGGTTGGGTGCTCCCAGCCGACGAGCGATGGCTGTAACCGTGACGTCTCTCATTCTGTTCTTGGTGCTGACGGTCCCGCACGTATCCTCGGTTGGACGCGTTCAGACGAACGTCATCCGGTTGAACGCTTCCACGCCCGCTGCTTCCCAGAACAAGTGGGCCGCGGGCGCGCTCGCTGCTGAGCGTCTGCCTCCATCGGCGTTCCCAGACCTGCCCGCATACTAGGTGATGCCGGTGGACAAGTAGCGTCGCCAGGTCGCAGGCTAACAAGCGCTATACGCCCAGCACGTTCAAGCCTAGCGCCTACCGCCAATCCATACGGGTGAGATCCTCCTGGGGGCCGAGGACAGGGTCATGTTCAAGGCGAGTCGAACTGGAAACAGCCCCGCCACATGGCCGCGCTGGCGGCTGACCGCGGAGGCAGCCTCAGCGCACGAACTGCAGTCCCTGGAGAACCGATACCAGGATTGCCAGAGCGCTCAGACCCAGGCACACAAAGGCGCCGATGAAGTGGGTTGCATTCTCGTCCTCTAGCGGGTCGAGAATGCGCGAGGCGAGGTACCCGCCGGCGAAACCACCCAGGTGAGCCCAGTTGTCGATGAAGGGGACTAGCAGGCCGATGACCACGAAGATGATCACCCATCGCCATACCTGTTGCCCGATCGCCTGGGCTCCGGCGCGCCGGCTGTACACGATCAGGGCGCCGAACAGGCCGAACATCGGGGCCGAGGCGCCGATGGTGAGCTGGGCTCCGGCCAGCGGTCCGAGAAACGGGAACAGGCCCATCACACTCGTGGCCGCGAAGCCGGTAATAGCGGCGACCGTGTAGATAATTACCAGCCGTCCAACGCCGTAGAATTCGGCCACGACGGGCATGAGCTGGCGCAACCACATCATGTTCATGACGATGTGGAGCAGGCCACCATGAAGCCATGCGGCGCTCAGCACGGTCCACCAGCGTCCGAAGCCGAACACCGGCAGGGCGCCGCTGGCACCGAACAGGAACAGCGGCCGTTGGCCCGGCGCCAGCAGCGACAGGAAGCCACCGCCACCGATGGAGCCCGGATCGCTCAGCAACGTGATCAGGTACAGAGCGCCGCACACGAACAGCACGAGCTCGGTGAAGCCGAGGTCCCGACCGAGCTTGTTGAGCAGCGGGGCGAAGCCCCACAGGCCGGGGTTGTACCGCCCGCAGCGATAACACCTCTCCTCGCGCACTCCGACCAGGCTGCCGCAACTCGGGCAGACGACGGAACCAGAGGTGGGACGCTTGAACATGCTGCAAGTCTACAGGTGGGCGGCGTGAGGCTGCATCCAGACAGCATCCAGTGCCGGTGTCCTGAGCCATCGAGGCGTAACGATGTCTGGCACAATGAACCGGGATGAGACTACGAGACGACCCACAGATCGTGGTGACGGGGATCGGTGTTTTCACCTCGGTGGGGTGTGGCCGGGCCCAGTTCTGGGAGGCCTTGACCTCAGGCCGCTCCGGCGTCGGGCGCATCCGAGCCTTCGATCCGCGCGGACATCTGAGTCAGATTGCCTCGGAGGTCGAGGACTTCGATCCGCTGCGGTACATGTCTCGCAAGCAGGTACGGCGAATGGCGCGGGTGTCGCAGCTCGCAGCCAGCGCAGCTGTCGAGGCGGTGCGCGACTCCGGGATGGATCTCGAGCGCGAGAACCCCACCCGTGTGGGCTGCGTGATCGGGACCGCGGCGGGCGATTACACCAATCTCGAGGAACAGCACCTGCGGTTCGAGAAGCGCGGACCGGGCTCGGTGAACCCGCTCTCGGTGCCGCGGATCATTCCCAATATGCCGGCCTGTAACGCCGCCATCGTGCTCGGCATCCACGGCCCCAACATGGGGGTTGCGGCGGCCTGTGCCACCGGGGCGAGCGCGATTGGCGCAGGGCTGGGATTGCTACGCCAGGGCAGGGTGGACGTGGTGCTCGCGGGCGGAGCCGAGTCCACGATTACGCCGTTGGTGATCGATGCCTACGGCTGCATGGGCGTGCTGTCGGGCCGCAACGACGAGCCCGAGCGGGCCAGTCGTCCCTT
>JACZXM010000483.1 GCA_022571615.1 Acidobacteriota bacterium
CCCCGATCGGCCGCATAGCGGGTGAACTCCAGGGCCCCGGGTACCGGCTGCGCCTGTTCCTCGCGCACCCATGCGTGCCAGTCGGCACGATTGAACTCGGTGTTATCGAGGATCTGCCGTGCCTGGTTGGGCGAGTTGTCCAGGACCGTCTCATCGACGTCCAAAATGATGGCCGGTGGCAACCTTTCGTAGCCCGCCGCCAAGCTCTGTTCCAGGGCCGCCGTCCAAGTGGGATCCGCGAGCGCCCGTTCGAGCATGACCTGCGCGACGGTGTAGGCCTGAAGGGCCGAGCCGACGTATTCTGCCGAGGTTTGGACCCAGAGTACGGCGTTGAGGTTGGCGTGCGCCGCGGCGGCGTTGGCAGAGGGCTCCGTGACCGAGTTCTGCCCGAAGGACGAGCCCGGCAGCACGCCCGCGGCCCGCGTGATCAGCAACGCAACGACAACCGCCAGCCCGAGCATCACCCGGCCTATTCTCATACCTCGCTTCTCCCTCGGCCCGCGGCCGCAGTTATCGACTCTCCAATCATCCCCGGCAGCTCGAGCAGCGACTCGGGGCCCGAAGTGCTTGCTCGCCTCCGCATCGTGCAACAATGTCGAGCGGCCGGCACCAAGACGGCGGGGGGCTCCGGATCACCCGCTGCTGCCAAGGATAGAGGACCCGCATGCGGATCGTGATCACCGGCGACGGCGAAATCGCATACCAGCTCGCGCGCGCCCTGCACCAGCAACACGATGTGGTGGTGATCGAGGACGAGCCCGACGAGGCGGACCGTTTCGAACGACTCGACGTGCAGCTGCTGCACGGCAAATCGGCTGATCCTGAAACGCTGCGGGATGCCGGCGTCGCGAGCGCTGAGAGCTTCATCGCCTGTCGTAGATCCGACGAGATCAACATCATCGCGTGCCTGACTGCCAAGCGCATCGGCTGCACCCACACGACGTGTTTCGTCCACAAGGAAGAGTACGTGCGATCCTTTGCGGGGATCGCCGAGGGAGAGGAGTCGCTGGCGATCGATCGGATCATCTGGCCCCAGTACATGCTGGCGCAGGAGATCGCCCGTATCGTGCTGGTGCCAGGCGCGATCGATGTAGAGAGCTTTGCCGGGGGCCGCATCTGGCTAATGGAGTTCAGAGTCCGAGAGGGCTCTCCGCTGATCGGAAGACTGCCTCATCTGAACCTGCCGCGCGGAGCCCTCGCGGTGGCGATCCGACACGAGGAGGAGCTGACCATCCCCTCGGGCAAGAGCGAGCTGGCGGCCGGTGATCGGGTCGCGTTCATGGGTAGCCGCCGGGCGCTGCGCCAGCTCCAGGAGCGCTTCTTGACCGAGCCGGGTACCGTCGCTCCCAAGAGCCGCGAGATCGTGATCGTGGGCGGAGGCACAGTAGGCATGGCGCTCGCCAAGCGACTCGAGACAGAGCACGACCTACACCTCAAGATCATCGAGACGGACAAGGAACGGTGCCGGGAGCTGGCGGCGGAATTGCCCCGATCGCTGGTGCTGCACGGTGACGGAACGGATCTGGACCTGCTGGCGGCCGAGCAGGTGGACCGGGCCCACGTCCTGGTGTCGGTCACCAGCAACGACGAGAAGAACCTGCTGTGCTCGCTGTTGGCCAGCCAGATGCAGGTACCGAAGATCATCACCCGGGTCAATCGCAAGGAGAACGTGCGACTGTTCGAACGCGTCGGCATCGATGTGCCGCTCAATCCGATGACGACCGCCGTCAATGTGGTGCTCAACGCCATCCACGATCCCGGCGTACAGCTGCTTGCGAGTATCGAGGATGGCGCCGCGGCGGTGATGGAGATAGAGGTGTCGGCGGACTTCGAGCCCACCGCGCTCAAGGATTTGCCGCGCACGGGAGGCTCGATCATCGTCGCCATCACCCGCTCCGACCAGACCCTGGTGCCGCATGGTGACGATCGCATCGAACCTGGCGACCGATTGATGATCTTTGCGACCGACGCGGCTCGCGCCAAGCTGCGCGAGTCGTTCTGATCCATGCGGCTGCGGGTCGTCGCCCACGTGGTGGGCCTGCTGGTGCGCGGCTTCGGCTTCGCGTTCCTGGTGCCGATGGTCGTCGACTGGCACTACGGCAACTCCGATGACGCGCTCGGGTTCCTGCTCGGAGCCATCGCTACCGTCGGGCTGGGCGAGATGGCGCGGCGCCGCGAGAAACAGAGGGCCTACAACATCAAGCACCGCATCACCCCCCAGACGGTGGTCAAGGCGATCCACGAACTCGAGGAGTTCGAGGTCAAAGCGAAGAAGGTAGGCCTCGCGGCCATGCTCCGGGACTCCGCCGCCAAACCGCTGTCGAAGAAGAACCTCCCCCACCTCCTCTCGGACCTCGAGCGGCAGATGCGAGACGCCGCAGACAACCTGAACTTCGAGTTGGCCGCCGTGCTCCGCGACCAGGTCTTCGAGCTTCGCGAGATGTCTGGGATCAAGCGCAAGGGGGCCACCTCCGCCAAGAAGGCCGGAGGGCGGAAGATGGCAAGGTCGAGACGATGAGTCTTCCCCGTGAAACGATACGTCTGATC
>JACZXM010000484.1 GCA_022571615.1 Acidobacteriota bacterium
GTTGCGGTAAGGCGATCGCCCGCAGTCGCTATGAGCTCCGTGATAGAGGCTTGTGGTGCAGCGCTGTTCATGATGTTACATTTATAGACGACATTTGTTCATTAGGTTACATCAGCATTGATGGTGCCGCCTAGGTGAACGAAACCTTGGAACGATCAGCACAGAGGCGAGCGTGCTCATGGGTAAAGCTGGCGAGTACGTCCCCACACCCAGGGAACAGGCGTTCCTGGATGCAGTCGAAAGCCCTCGCTACGATCGCGAGAGCGTCAACGGTCTGAGCCCGTTCCTGCGCCAGCGCGTACCCGACGAGATGCGCGACTTCTATTCGGCGGACGAGCTTGATGTTCTCCGTGAACTCAAGGGCACCGAGCGCGACGTCGAAGCGCGGATGCCGGTGAAGATGACGCGCCACTACTTCGAGATGGCGCAGCGAAGCCCGTTTCTGCGGCGCCTGGTGAAGGCGAGCCCCGACGAGACCAAGAGCCTCGCCGGCTCGGAGGATCCCGGGTACCAGATGGACTTTAGCCCCGTCGAGGGCCTGATCCACAAATACGAGATGGGCCTGCTGTACGTCACCTCGACCTGCTCGGCGCACTGCCGGTTCTGCTACCGCGAGGAGTTGATCAGCCACAAGGAGGTCAAGCGCCAGGACGGAACGGTCGCTAGCAAGGGGCTGGCGCAGATCGGCGAGGTGACCGACTACATTCGAGCCCACAACGAGCTCGTGCAGGAGAACGGCGGTCGGCACCCGGAGTCGGGCCGTGAACGGCTGCGCGAGGTCTTGTTATCTGGCGGCGATCCGATGGTGTTGTCCAACGGGAAGATTGCCGCTTGGTTTGCAGCACTCGCTGAGGCGGGCGTCGAGGCCATCCGTCTGGGCACGAAAGAACTGGCGTTCTTCCCGGACCGCTTCGACGACACGTTCTTTTCCATGCTCGACGGATTCCACGCCACGTACCCCGATGTCGGCCTTCGCATGATGGTGCATTTCAACCACCCCGATGAGTTCCTCGCCAAGGATGTCGACGGGCACTACCTGGAGAATCCGAACGGATCGCTGAAGTGGAATGACCCGGCAAAGCGCGCAATGGCGGGGCTCACGGCACGCGCATGGGTGACCGTCGAGAATCAGTCCCCGATCATCAAGGGCATCAACGACGATGCCGATGCGCTCCGCATCATGCAGCGCGCGATGAAGCGGGTAGGTGCCGAGAATCACTACTTCTTCTGCGGCCGCGACATCGTCGCTCACGAGGCGTTCAACATCCCGATCGAAACCGCGTGGCAGATCTTGAACGAGTCCCAGAAGGGGCTGTCCGGTGTCGAAACCCGCGCCCGACTCTCGATCACCCATTACAAAGGGAAGACCGAGGTGTCTGCGGTGACGAACGGACCGATTCCGGGTGTCCCTGGAACCGAGAACGGTGTGGTGATCTTCAAGATCCTGCGTAACGCCCTGAGCGCACCGGACCGCGGCAAGGTGTGCATTGTCCGGCGCAACCCGGATGCGATCTGGTTCGATGGTTATGCGGACCGCGTCATATATGACGAGGCGGGGCTGTTCGACTACACCCGCGTTGAAGCGCTCGGCGCGGGTTCGCCCGTTGAGGTCGCGGCCGGTAACAGATAGCCGAGTCCGTTCCCGCCGAGTTGTGTCACCCAGCGCCGGATTCGAGGTGCGCGTCCAATGATCGACAAACAGGTGGCGAGCCTTTCGGAAGCGGTCGCGGATGTGTTCGACGGCGCGACGGTGATGGTTGGGGGATTCGGCGAGGCGGGCAGTCCTATCGAGCTGCTCCACGCGCTCATCGACCAGGGCGCAACCGATCTCACGGTGGTGAATAACAACACGGGGAGTGGTGAGATTGGCCTGGCCGCGCTGATCAAGGCCGGTCGGGTAGCGAAGATGATCTGTTCGTACCCGCGCACGACCAATTCGACCGTGTTCCCTGAGTTATACCGAAGCGGGCGCCTCGAACTCGAGCTGGTGCCGCAGGGCACGCTCGCCGAGCGCATTCGCGCTGGCGGGGCCGGTATCCCAGCGTTCTACACGCCGACCGCCGTTGGCACGCCTCTCGAGGAAGGCCATGAGCGTAGAACGTTCGACGGCTGCGATTACCTGCTGGCGTACGGATTGACGGCCGACTTCGCGCTCATCAAAGGACGGGCTGCGGATCAGCACGGCAATGTCGTGTACAACAAGACGGCGCGGAACTTCGCCCCCCTCATGGCAACGGCGGCCACCACCACCATCGTTCAGGCCGCCACCGTGGTTTCGCTCGGGACACTGGATGCAGAGGCTATCCACACGCCCGGGATTTTTGTTGATCGCGTGGTCGTGGTCGCGAACCCTGAGCACGAATCTGATCTCGTAGCCGCAGGGGCCTCGTACCCATGACCGAACAAGCGAAAGGAATTGGCCTTACGCGCGACGCCATGGCCCGGCGTGTGGCGCTCGATATTGGCGACGGCTCGTACGTCAACCTCGGCATCGGCATACCTGAACTGGTCGCCAAGTATGTGCCGGAGGGT
>JACZXM010000036.1 GCA_022571615.1 Acidobacteriota bacterium
AAGGCGCCGGTGAAGAAGAACCACGCGAGGTGCTCGTACAGCAGTGGCGCGCCCTGGTAGCCCGGGTCGAAGAAGACGCCTCCGAAGTTGCGATCGATGAACAGCATCACGAGGGCCGCGAGAAAGATCGGGCTGACGACGAGCAGCGTTCTGTTAGCCACCGGGACAAGGCAGGCGTCGGGCAGCTTCCAACCCAATACGGTGTACGAGGGGATCCGCGTTCTGACGGTGCTGTTCTCCGATGGCCTCGACCGCGTGATCCCCGCCTCGACACCGGAGGTCGAGCTGACCTTCATCGTCATCGGGGCGCAGATGGACGCCACCACGCAGGCGTTCAACCTAGAGCTGACCTACCGTATCGTCGATGATCAGGATCAGGGCGTTTGGGGCGCCGCGCCGCAGAAGCTCAACCGGATGACGGTCGGACAGCCGATTCCGTTCTCGCAGATCGAGGGCCTGACGCCGGGATCCAACTACCGCTTCCAGATCGGCGTCAAAGACCTGGTGAGAGGCAGCGAATCGACGACGGAGATTCCGTTCGAGGTCAGCTAGCAGCCCGCGCGCCGTTTCTACCACCGGATGCTACGAACTAAGGATGCCTTGCTCAGATGTCCATCAGCGCCTCGATGTCGGGGTCGAGCTGCGGCGCGGGAGACGCGAACGAGATCCCGAAGAACAGCGCCAGCGAAACCAGCAGTGCCAGGGTGCCACCGTGGATTCCCTGTGGCAGGCTGACGTTGAAGACCTCGATCACCAGGTTCAGCACTAGGCTCACGACGATGGCGGTGTTGGCGGCCAGCGGGGTGGCGCGCTTCCAGTTGAAGCCAATGCCCACCACCGGCACCAGGGCCGCGGCAAAGGTCCCCCATCCGAAGGCTCCCAGCAACGCCACCAGGCGATCGTTGACGAAGTACGAATAAAGCGCGAAGGAGGCGGCGACGGCCGCGAGCATCGCGGTCGCGGTGCGAGCCCACCAGAGCTCGTGCCTCGCCGGGCGACCCCGCAGTGCGATCGGGATGTCGTGCACCAGGGCGGCGGCGCCGATGTTCAGGAAAGCATCCGCGGTCGACATGATGGCGGCGAACAACGCGGCAAACACCACTCCGGCGAGCAGAGGGTTGGCGTAGGTTTGCAGGAACTCGGGTGCCGCCTGGTCGGCCGCGGCCAGGGCCGGATGGGTCCCCTGGATCACCACCGCTCGCATCGCCAGCCCGATGCCGATCCATAGCAGGGCCGAGAACGTGTACGCTCCCAGCGCCACCGGCAGGATCTTGGGTGCGTCCTCGAGACGCTTGAACATCATGTTCTTGGTGATGATGTGTGGCTGTCCGGCGCCGCCGACCGTGAATAGGAAGTACCAAGACAGGCATCCCATGATCCCGAGGCTGCCCCAGGGACCGATCGACTCGGGGTCGTCGTGCAGCAGCGCCGTTACCGCACCGGTAGCACCACCGTCGACCGCGGCCAACGCTGCCACGAATACCAGAATCGAAGCGAAGATCATGATCGCGCCCTGCAGCACGTCGGTGTAGACGCCGGCTATGACCCCGCCGGCGACGGAATAAAACACCAGCACCGCGCACGAGACCGCGACGCAGGCGGGGAGGCTGATGCCGGCGAAGGCGGCGGTGTGCTGCAGCAGGCTCTGCATGACCAGCGCCATGGCCAGGATCTGGGTGGCGAGGTATCCCATCACGCCCAGCAAGATGGCGACCGCGCTTAGCAGGCGAGTGCTCTCGCTACCGTACCGGGCCGCCACCGCATCAGGGAGCGAGATCGTGTCACGCAGCTCGGCCAGCATCCGCAGGCGCTTGGTCAACAAGTAGGTCGAGACCGCCATCCCCGGTGGGGCGGTGATCACGATCCAGATCGAGCTCATCCCCATGGCGTACACGAGACCCGGTCCGCCGACGAAGCCGAAGCCGCTGAGCGTGCTCGAGAACATCGCCAGCCCGGTGACCATGAAGCCGAGCTGGCGGCCGGCGACGAAGAAGTCGCTGGCGGATCGCGTTCGGCGCAGGGCCCAGATTCCCACCCCGACGCACAACAACAGATACAGCAGCACGCAGGCCAGGATGATGGGGTAGCGGTAGGCTTCCATCAATCGCGATTCTCGGAGCGTGAGCGATTGCCTCGCACCCGCTCGATCAGGCGTCGGAATTCGCGGATGTCGGACTCGGTCATTACCCAGTGCTTGAAGCCGCGCGCATACAGCACCACGTACAACGCCGGCAACGGCCACAGGACATAGAGCATGATCGCCGTCGGCGCCGGGAACCACAGCCAGCCTGCGGCCGGCTGGTGCAGGAAGCTGCGGTAGGCGACCAGCAGCAGGGACCAGGCGACCAGGTACAGACCGGTCACGATGAGCAGCGGCCGTGTCAGCCCCCGGAGGTCGTCTCGCTGGCGCGCGCCGAACGCGATGAGAGCGGCAAACAGCGCGATCTGCAGGCTGCCGAACAGCCACGCCAGGGGCATCAGAGCGAGATGGCGGCTGGCGCCATCACCACCCTGACGCATCGCCTGGAAGGTCGGATGTGCCTGTCCCGTTACGGTGTCGGCCTCCGGCAGCAGGAACGCCGCAACGAGCAGGGCGCCCATCGCCAGCGTGAGCACGAAGACCAGGCGGTCGAGCTTCATCGCCTTCCTCGGCCCGTCTTGCCTAAGCCCGCATTCCCCCGGTGCGCGGCCCCCACCACTTCTGCCACGGGCTGCTAACTGTCGCTTGTGGCGCATGGTTCGGGCTCGCAAGGCTGGTGCTGCCGGTCCGTGATAAGTTCATGACGATATCATCCGACGCTGTCCCCGCGCCGACCCGGGCTGCCGGTGGCGTTCACCGCGTGTACGGCCGGCGACAGGCCCCCAACCGAGCCCTTGCCGTGGTGTGACCAGATCCATCACACTCACCACGGCTCGCCAGCCCTTTGCGCCATTTCGAAGAGGACCTGTGGAGATCTACGACGATATTCTTCAGACGCTCGGCAACACGCCGCTGGTCCGGCTGAGCCGTTACGTGCCGGACGGGGCCACCGTCGCCGTTAAAGTCGAGTCGTTCAACCCCGGATCCAGCGTCAAGGATCGGATAGGCCTAGCCCTCATCGAAGCCGGCGAAAAAGCCGGTTTGCTCAAGCCCGGCGGCACGATTGTCGAACCTACCTCTGGCAACACCGGGCTCGGACTGGCGATGGCCGCCATTCTCAAGGGTTACCGTATGGTGTGCACCGCGGCCGACAAGATCCCGCCGGAGAAAGTGGCCTTGTTGAAGGCCTTCGGTGTGGAGGTGATCGTGTGTCCGACGGACGTGGGGGCCGACGACCCGCGCTCCTACTACAAGGTCGCCGAGCGGATTCGCGACGAGGAGGGCGCCTATCTACCCTACCAGTACTACAACCAGGCCAACCCGCAGGCCCACTACCACACCACCGGACCCGAGGTCTGGCGCCAGACCGACGGCAAGATCACTCATTGGGTATGCGGCATGGGAACCGGCGGTACGATCAGCGGAACGGCGAGGTACCTCAAGGAGCAGAATCCAGACATCCGGGTGACCGGTGTGGACACGGTCGGCAGCGTCTACGCCTACTACCATCAGCACCGGGAGCTGCCTCCCGCCGGACAGATCCACCCGTACCTGATCGACGGGATTGGCGAGGATTTCATGCCCGAGACCGTCTGGTGGGACACCATCGACGATGTCGTCACCATCGATGACAAGACCGGCTATCGAGTGACGATGGAACTGGCTCGCAGCGAGGCCATCTTCACCGGTACCTCAGGGGGAGCCGCCGTCGCCGCCGCCGTCGAGGTGGCACGCGACCTGCCCGACGAAGCTCTCGTGGTCACGCTGCTGCCCGACTCGGGCGAGCGCTACCTGTCCAAGCTCAACGAGGACTGGATGCGCGAGCATGGCCTGCTGGACGACTAGCAGCCCACGCCACTTGTGCCACGGGCTGCTAGTTTCGACCGCATCCTGCTTATGCCGGCGCCCGGCCCGCCCGGTCGTGCGGTTGGGCGGCGCGCGAGCCAAGGGCTCGGCCTGGCAGGCGCCGTAGCAAGCTCGGCAACCGTGTCATGTCGTCGACAATCAAGTAACCGCACGGTACCAGCATCAGCGTCACGAAGGTCGCGAACAGCACCCCGAAAGCCAGCGAGACCGCCATCGGGATCAGGAACTGCGCCTGCAGGCTTTTCTCCAGAATTATCGGCAACAGACCCACGAACGTGGTCAAAGACGTCAGCATGATGGGGCGGAAACGGACGCTTCCTGCCTCGCTCACTGCCCGGTTCAGGTCGCCGGTCGCGGCGAGACGACGGTTGACGAAATCCACCAATATCAGGCTGTCGTTGACGACCACGCCGGCCAACGCCACGACGCCGAACAGAGACAGGATCGTCAGGTCGAGTCCCATGATGATGTGGCCCCAGATGGCGCCGACGATACCGAACGGGATGGCTCCCATGATGATGAGGGGCTGCACATAGGAGCGAAGCGGCACCGCCAGCAACCCGAAGATCACGATCAGCGCCAGCGCGAACCCCTTGGTCAGGCCGCCCAACGTGTCGCGCTGCTCACCGGCCGAGCCCTCGAAGCTGTAACGGACGCCGGGGTGGGCCTCGAGAATCTGCGGCAGTACCACATCCGCGAGGTCGGCATTCACCGTTCCCGGCGTGGTGATCGACTTATCTACCGCAGCGGTGACGCTCACCGCCCGGTGGCGATCGACGCGCTGGATGGTCGAGTACCCACGGCCGGGGCGGACCTCCGCCACGTGGCTGAACGGAACCTCGACACCGGCGGGGGTGCGGATACGCATCGACTCCAGATCGCCCAGGGATCGCCGCTGTTGCTCCGGGTATCTCACCATCACCCGGATATCGTCGCGGCCACGTTGAATGCGTTGAGCCTCCTCGCCATAGAACGCCTGGCGCACCTGACGCCCGAGATCGGCAAGTGTCAGTCCCAGGGTCTCGGCCTGAGGCTTGATGTCGATCTCGAGCTCGCGCTTGCCCTCGAAGAAGGAGTCGCTGATGTCGTAGACGCCGTCGTATCGTCCCAGGCTCGCCTTGAGATCCTCGGCGGAGGCAATGATCTCGCTCAGGTTCAGGCCGGTGAACTGGACGTCGATGTCATCGCCGGTGGAAAAGATCGAGGCGCTGTAGTCCATCTTCACGGCATCCGGGATGGTGCCGGTAAGCTCACGCCAGCGATTGGCCAGCCATTCGCTGCCGATCTCGCCGCGCTCTTCGGAAGGCACCAGCTCGAGCGTCACCTCTCCCAGGTGCGCGGTGGATCCGCTGATGGACACGTCGCCGAACATGCCGCCGCGAGCATTCTGCATGGGCTGCGATCCGATGGCCGCATACGTATGACGGACAACCTCCTGTCCATACCGGTCGATCACCTCCTGGCGCAACCGCAGCGAGCTCTGCTCGATTCTTCGAACTGCCTGGGAGGTGACCTCGGCCGGGGTTCCCTGTGGCATGGTCAGGGACACGACCACGAAGTCGGCCTCGATGTCGGGCATGAAGATGAAGCGGACCATGCCACTGGCCACCAGGCCGACGGTGACCAGCAAGGTCGCCACCCCCACAGCCACCGTGAGGTACCGCCAGCGCAGCCCGATTCTCAGGGCGGGCTGGTAAACGCGGTTGATGAACCAGTGCAGCGCGGCGCTGATCTTGCGCTGGAGCCGGTACCAAACCCCGCGGCGCTCGCCGCTGCGCTTGGGCCGGTGCGACAGGTGCGCCGGCAGCACCAGCATCGATTCGATGAGCGAGAACGCCAGGGTGGCGATGACGATGATCGGCGCCGTGCGCATGATCTTTCCCATCACCCCGGGCACGGTCATGATCGGAGCGAACGCAGCCATCGTCGTGAGCACCGCGAAGATCACGGGGGTCGAGACTTCCCGCGCGCCGTCGATGGCTCCCTGCAGGCGGTCGTCGGTGCGCTGCTGGTGCGTATAGATGTTCTCGCCGACAACGATGGCGTCGTCGACGACCAGGCCCAGCACCAGGATGAACGCGAACAGCGACATCAGGTTGATCGACAGACCCAGGCCCGGCATCAGCCAGATGGCGCCCAGGAAGCTGATCGGGATACCGATGCTGACCCAGAATGCGAGCCGCAGCCGCAGGAACAGCGCCAGGCTGAAGAACACGAAGATGAAACCCAGCCGTCCGTTGCGCAGCAGCAGATCGAGTCGGTCCCGGAGCACGCGCGACTGGTCCTGCCAGGTGGTGATCGTCACACCTTCCGGCATCCGGGCCCGGGCCTCCTCGACGTACGAGTGCACTGCTCCGGCGACCTCCAGTGCCTGTTCATCACCGGTTCGGAAGACCTTCACAACCATCGCCGGCTTGCCGTCGAAACGGGACTCCTGATCGGTGTCGGCAAACCCGTCGATCACGTTGCCGACCTCGCCCAGCAGCAGCAGGGTGCCGTCGGGGCGTGTCAGCAGCACCAGATCCTCGAACTGACGGCCGGTGTAGGCCTGGCCCTTGGTTCGCAGGAGGATCTCCCCGGCCTCCGTCTTGACCGAGCCGCCGGGTAGATCCAGTGACGAGCGCCGTACCGCGTTGGCGACGAAATCGAAGCTGATGCGGTGGCGGCGTAGCGCATCTTCCGAGATCTCGATCGAGATCTCGTACGGCGGCGCGTCAGCCAGTTCGACCTGGGTAATCGCCGGTGAAGCAGTGAGCTCGTCGCGGGTGAGCTCGGCGAGACGTTTGAGCGAAATCCCGTCGATATCGCCATAGATCGCCACGTCGATGACCTGGCGGCGATTGGTGAGCTCGCGAATGATCGGTTTTTCCGTTTCCTCCGGGAACGTCGCGATGGCGTCGACGTTGGATTTCACCTCGTCGAGCACCTTGCGGGCGTCGGCGCCGAGCTCGAGCTCGAGCAGGACCGTGCCGATTCCCTCGGCAGAGGTCGAGCTGATCTTCTTGATCCCGTCGATGCCCTGCACGGCTTCCTCGATGCGGACACACACCGCTTCTTCGACCTCCCCAGGCGCCGCCCCCAGGTACACGACCGTGACCGAGAGCATGTCGAGATCGAACTCGGGGAAGACCTCCTGCGGCACGCTGGTCAGGGTCAAAAGCCCGGCGCCGACGATGAAGATCATCACCAGATTGGCGGCGACGGTGTTGCGGGCGAACCACGCGATCATGCCGCTCATCGCGCCGCTCTCCCGGTGTCCGTCGGCCCGGCCCCGTCGCCGGCGACCCGAACCCGCATGCCGTCGGTAACCACGTCGAGACTCGACAGACACACGCGCTCACCATTCTCGAGTCCACCGTCGACGATGATCTCCTGACGCGTCGCGCGGAGCACGCTGACGTCGCGGAACCAGAGCCTCTCTTGCGCGTCGATGACCAGCAGACGCCCATCGGCGCGGAGCGCCGCCCGCGGGATGACGGCGACATTCTTGACCGTGATACCGTCGATCTCGGCACGCACGTACATGCCTACTGCCAGCGGTGGGCGGGCTGGATCGGGGCCGCGGCCGTATGGATTGGCGACCTGGGCCACTGCATGGACCATTCGGCTCGCCGGGTCGATCTCCCCTTCGGTGCGGACAATCCGGCCGTACCATTCCCAGGTGCGGCCCGCGAAGTCCGCCACCAGTCGCACCCGCGGTCCGGGACGGGCTCGCTCGCCACGATAAACGAGAGGTAGATCGAGGTACGCCAGGTCCTCATCCGGCAGCGGCAGCCGGATCTCGGCGGTGTCGATGGAGTAGATCGTGCCCATGTCGTCTCCCGGTCGGACGTACTGACCGATATCGACGATCTTGGATCGAACGCGCCCGGCGTAAGGGGCTCGGATCTCGGTGCGCTCCAGATCGCGCTCCGTCTTCCGCAGATTCGCCTGGGCTGCTTGCACGCCGGCGCGGGCGTTGGCGAGCTGGGGTAGGTGAAGCGTCAGCGCGGTCGCCTCGCCGGTGCCCAGATCCTCCCACTCCTGGCGCGCCAGCTCGGCCTCGGTTTCCTCCTGTGCCAGGCGCAGGTGGGCAGCGGCAACCTCGGAGCGAGCACGTACGACGGCCCGCTGGTGGTCGAAGGAGTCGACACGAAGCAGCGGCTCATCGGCCTCGAAGAACCCGCCCGACACGAAGTTCGGGGACACCCAGACCACGCGTCCGGACACCTCCGGTACGATCCGGCTCTCGGTCCGCGGGGCGACGGTTCCCTGGCTCTGGACCGTAAGCTGGACATCAACCAGGGCCACCAACTGCGCCCGTACCACCGGCAATGGGACCTCGGGCCGGCGAGTGTCGGGAACCGGCCGCATCGCGGCCAGGCGGGCGGCGCTCACTGCGGCGACGGCCACCACCAGGATCGGTAGCACGATCTTGAGCAATGTGACGAGCTTGGAGTTCATCGTGAGCTCTCCGGGAGGGAGGCCACGGGGACGGGCTCTGCGGGTCGGGCAACAACGCGGTGCCCGTCGAATCCACCGCCCAGGGCGAGGTACAAATCCACGCGGTTGTCCAGACGCTCACGACGCCCGGCGATATGCGCGCTCTGAGCTTCGAAATAGCGTCGCTGCGCCTCCAACACCGTGATGTAGTCGGTAAGCCCGGAGCGGTAGCGCTCCTCGGCCTGGCTTTGGGCTGCCAGCGACTGACGTGACGCTTCGCCGAGGTGGTCGACTCGATCGGCCAGGAGCTTCTCGGCCACCAGTGCGAATTCGACCTCGGCATAGGCTCGAAGCGCCGTGCCGACGTAGAGGAATAGGTTCTCGTCGATTCCGGCCTGCGCCAAATCGACGCCGGCGCGCAGCCGCCCGCCCTGAAACAACGGGGCTGTGAGGTTCCCGAGCAAGCTCCAGATGGAGAAATTACCCTTGACCAGGTCCTCGAGCTGGTTGCTCGAGGTGCCGCCCGAGGCGGTAAGGCTCAGGCGCGGGTACAGCGAGGCGCGGGCAATCCGGAAGCGCTGGTCGGCTGCCACCAGGCGGCGCTCGGCGGCGGTCAGATCGGGACGTCGCGACACCAGATCAGCCGGCAAGCCGGAAGGAATCGGGGCCGGGGTTTCGATCAGCTGTTCGGGAATCTGGAGGTCGCGGCCCGGGTAGCGACCGACCAGGACTTCGAGCTGTCGAGCGGTCAAGTCGAGCTGGCGGTGGCGGGTATCGAGGCTCGCCTCGGCGGTCGCAAGCTGTGAAAGGGCCAGGCGCAGGTCGAGCGACGGCCGGATGCCGCGCTCGAAGCGCCGCCGAACCTGGGCGGCGGAACGGTCGAAGCTGTCGACCATCTGCTCGGCCAGCAACACCTGTTGCCGCGCCTCCGCGAGTGCGAACCATGCCTTGGCGGTCTGCGCCGCGATCGACAACCGCACCGCGGCCAGGTCGGCGCGCGAAGCCTGGTAGTTCGCCAGTCCCTCCCGCGCCTGGGCGCTGAGACGACCCCACAGGTCGATCTCCCAAGACAGCTCCAACGACACGCCATAATTGGTCGACGTAGTGGTCAGCACCCGGTCTTCACCCCCGGGGATCGGGAAGCCGACGAAGTTCTGCTTGCGGCGACTACCAGCGATGCCGAGGCCGAGCTGCGGCTTCAGATCGGCGCCGGCGATGCGCGCCGCGGCCTGGGCTTGCTGGAGCCTGGCGGCGGCGACGAGCAGGTCGGTGTTGTGCTCCAGGGCCTGCTCGACGATCGCTTCCAAACCGGGGTCGCCGAAGTCCCGCCACCAGTGCTCGGAGACGATTCCTGTGTCGGTCTTGGCGGCGCCTGCCGTCCACGTCTCCGGGATCTCGAGTTTCGTTTCGGGGCGGGTAGCGGGCGGTGCCGCAACGCACGCGACGGTTCCGATCAGAAGCGCTAGGACAGCTACTCGTCTCATCGGTCGGTCCCCGAGGAGGTGGCCGCCGCCACGGCTGGCGACGACGGGGGGAAGATGGGTTGGCATTCCGGGGCTCTCATGCCCGCCATCGCGAAGCTGAGGATGGACTGGAGGACAACATCGCTCTCCGGCCGGCCGGTCGGCTGCAGGCAGCAGAAAGCGCGACCCCACGCCATGGTGTGGGCCATTGCGGCGATCACATGGTGCATGCGGCGGGTGAGCTCGTCGGTCGACAAATGCGGCAGCGCCTGATGGAAGGCCGACTGGAAGCGGATCCTGACGAGCTCGAATTGCTTGATGAAGGTCTCGCCGGCCGGCCGGATGGGAGCCGCGTAGATGCGCCCGACCAATTGTTGAAAATGGCGGCCGCCCTCACCCCACTCGTACATGCGCCGGAACGGTGGTGCGAGGAAGGCCCAGAGGATCTTGGAGAGCTCCACCGGGTTGTCTCCGGCCTCGCTCTCGAAGGCGTCGAGCATTTCCAGTCGCTCCCGATTGAGCGGCCGTAAGCGGCGGTCGAACACCGCCTCGAGCAATGCCTCCTTGGAACCGAAGTGGTAGTTCACCGAGGCCAGGTTGGCCTCGGCCAGCGCGGTGATATCGCGCAGCGAGGTGGCGGCGAATCCGTTCTCCGCAAACAGCTGCTCGGCCGCGTCCAGGAGTCTTTGCTTGGTGCTCATGGTGGCTCGTTAGTCGAGATAATAACTCAAACGTTCGTATGAATCATACGTATGAAATAGTCTCGATGCAAGCTCTTGTTGGAGGAAGCGGAGGGAACGCAGCAGGGGAAGAGTCATCCTCTTCTGGAGGTCGGGGCTCTGGCTCACCCTCCTGAGCCCGGGTCGCTGTGGCGCCTGGATCCACGCGCCGTACGTGGTTGTGGACTGGAGTACCAAGCCCCGCACTGGTACCGGGACGGCTCATGCATCCAGCCAAGGTGAGGGTGCGAGCGTTCAGGAATCCGCTACAATAGGACGCTCGTCGGGGCTGTAGCTCAGCCGGGAGAGCGTGTGACCGGCAGTCACGAGGTCAGGGGTTCGAGCCCTCCCCTCAGCTCCACTGATTCTCCCCTGAGGTAGCTGTCGGCCTGCGGCAAGCCGTACCCCACGGTCCGGAGCCGGGAACGCGCGGCTGGGGCACTTCCTATGGTCCATATCGGTCTCAGCCTGCGGGTCAGCCTGTCGTTCTTGCTCGTGGTTGGGGGCTGGCCGCTGCAACCCGCTCCGGGGGTCGCTTCGCTCCAGGGACCGACCGATGCGGCTTCCTCTGGTGCCGTGCGTTTCGCCGACGCCACCGCCTGGGCCGGGCTGGAGTTCGAGCACGTCCACGGCGGCACCGGTAAGAAGTACCTGGTCGAGACCATGGGATCGGGTCTGGCGCTGGTGGACCTGGACGTCGATGGCTGGGTCGACGCCTACCTCGTGCAACAGGGCACGACTCCAGAGACGGCCGGCGACGGGCCGTTCGTGAACCAGTTGTTCCGCAATCGGGGCGACGGCACGTTTGAAGACGTGACCGCATCGACGCGCGTGGGCGATCCCGGTTACGGCAGCGGTGTGGCGGTGGCCGACTACGATCGTGACGGCGACGTCGACATCTACGTGACGAACTACGGTCGAAACGCGCTCTATCGCAACAATGGCGACGGAACGTTTACCGACGTGACCGAAGCCGCCGGTGTCGGCGATACCGGCTACTCGATGAGCGCCGCTTTCGTGGACTATGACGCGGACGGCAACCTGGACCTCTACGTTTGCAACTACCTCGACTGGACCCCGCAGATCGAGCGGCTGTGTCGGGCACCGAGCGGCGTGCGCGACTACTGCAGTCCGATGGTGTACCATCGTCCCCAGGCCGATACCCTCTATCACAACAACGGCGACGGAACATTCACCGACGTCAGCGCTCGCGCCGGCATTGGGGCGACGGCGGCGACCGGGCTCGGCGTGACGTGGGCCGATTTCAGCGGTGACGGGCGGGTCGACATCTACGTGGCCAACGATCTGATGCGCAACAACCTCTGGATCAACAACGGCGACGGCACGTTCACCGACGATGCGATGGCCCGTGCCTGCGCCCTCAACGAAACCGGTCAAGCCGAAGCCGGCATGGGCGTGGCTACCGAGGACGTCGACGACGACGGTGACTGGGATCTGTTCATGGTTCACCTCGACGGCCAGACCAATACGTTCTATCAGAACGCCGGCGGGTACTTTCAGGACGTGACGAATCGATTGCGGCTCGGCGTGCCCAGCCAGCCGTTTACCGGGTTCGGCACGGGGCTGTTCGACTACGATTGCGATGGCGAATTTGACATCTTCGTTGCCAACGGTGGCGTGCGCATCAGCCAGCGTCCGGGCACCCACCCCTACGCGCAGCGCAACCAACTGTTCCACGGCCAAAGCGACGGTACGTTTGCCGAAGTCGTGGCCGAGGCGGGTCCGGCTCTGGGCCTGCTCGAGATCAGCCGGGGGGCGGCGTTTGG
>JACZXM010000485.1 GCA_022571615.1 Acidobacteriota bacterium
TTTTGTCTCCTTGGGAGGCGATGGCATCTAGGAAGGTCACGCTCAGATCTGGCCAAGGCGATGGGGGTGTGGGCGTGAGCGTGGGTGCCGGAGTCGGCGTTGGCGTGGGTGTAGCAGTCGGTGGAGGTGGTGTAGGCGCCGGGGTTGCTGTCGGCGTCGGGGTCGGACCCGGCGTTGAGACGAGTGTTGGAGTCGGTGTCGGTATTGCCGACGTACTCGGCGAAGATCCGCCGCGTCTCTCTCAGCACCGGTTGGCCACGCTGCCCAAAGCGGTTTCCGCCCAGCCTCATCCGTAGGCCATCGTCCGACCCTTCCCGGCAGCTACAAACAGGACACAAACCAGTGCCTCACGCGCTGCCCTCTCCTTGCAACATTTTGCCCCACGCTGGACGCGCCTCACGAAGCGGCCTAGAAAGCGATGCCAGTTGTCTTGTCGTTCGTATCGTTTCGTTTCGACGAATTCCAATTCCTCTTGGTGGCTATTCCCACGTGATGGTATTTCACGCTAGTCCTTGCGCAGGTAGGCGATCAGAGCGGCCAACCCGCCAGCGACGATGATCGCCCCGATGACCCGGAACAGGCTGACCACCCAGGCAATGCCGATCCCCAGAGCTGCCCACTGAACCCACCACTGACCGGGAGATGTCATCAGGTTGATGACAGACAGCATGGCGAGGATCAGCGGACCGACGAACAGGAACTTCACGGCCCGCACAGTCTTGAACACGGTTCCACTCCTTGTCGTTAACGGCAGCCAAAAGAGCGAAGGACCGGCTGCGAAGCTCCTCGTCGGACAGGCTCTGGAGGTCCGTCTCCTGGGTGCCGATGGCATCGACCCGGGCGGCGCAAGGCGTCAGATCGCGGACGAAGGGTTCGGTACGGATTCGGGCCAGGCGTTCCCACAATGGACTGAGTGCCTGCATGGCTCCCAGTCGTCACAGCGCGTGCCTGGCAAGCACTCGTGGCTGCTGCAATTCAAGCCACCTGGTCGATCTTCGCCGCCAGGATGAAGTCGCTCTCCGTCAGGCCGTTGATCTTGTGGGTCCAGATCTCGATGCCGACCTTGCCCCACGCCAGATGGATATCAGGATGGTGACCCTGTTCCTCGGCCAGCTCGCCCACCTGGACCACGAACGTCAGCGCAGTGCGGAAGTTACGGAAGGTGAAGTCGCGCCTCAGGTGATGTTCGCGCACGACCTCCCAGGCCGGCACCTCCCGGCGTAGAGGCTTGATCGCCTCGGCCGTCATCGGCGGCACGCCACCGCGGCAGGGTACACACGACCGTGCTGCCAGCTCGCTCACTCGTACCTCATAGCGTGGAGTGTCTCACAAGCCGCGCTTGATCTACCAGAGCTGCGCCACCGTGTCCTCGACTCCCGTGCTTCCGCGCAGGTGCCCCCAACACCGCTCACCGCCTGGTTCGACCGTCCACGGCGCTGCCTGCGACAATCGACGACCGATGCGCTACGGTCGATGCGAGGAGGCCGTGGTGGAAGTGTGATGGGTCTGGTGAGGCCGCCAAGGGCGCAGATGCAAGGCGCCACGACGTCGGCATCTAGACACCGCCCCAAGACCGCAGCCAACGGGAGCGTCGTGATCGAAGTTACGGAACTGCGCAAGGAATACGGCGACGTGGTCGCGGTCGCCGGGATCGATTTCACGGTCGAGGCCGGCACCATCTTCGGTCTCCTGGGGCCCAACGGAGCCGGCAAGTCGACGACGATCGGTTGTATTTCGGGGCTCGTGAAGCCGAGCGGTGGCCGCGTTCGGGTCAACGGTCACGACGTGATCGGCGAAGGCCGCAAGGCCAAGGCGAAGCTCGGAGTGGTGCCGCAAGAGTTGGCGCTGTACGAGGACATCTCGGCGACCGACAACCTGTCGTACTGGGGAGCGGCGTACGGGCTCCGTGGGGCCGAGCTGAGGGGGCGGGTCAACGAGGTGCTGGAGATCATTGGCCTGCTCGACCGCGCGCGTGAGCCGGTGAAGAAATTCAGCGGCGGGATGAAGCGGCGATTGAACTTCGGCTGTGGGGTAGTGCATCGGCCGACGGTGCTGCTGCTCGATGAGCCGACGGTGGGGGTCGATCCGCAGAGCCGGGTCCGCTTGCTGGAGTTGGTCGCGGAGCAGGCCAACGAAGGCGCTTGTGTGCTCTACACGACCCACTACCTGCAGGAGGCGCAGGATCTGTGCGACCGGCTGGCGATTATCGACCACGGCAAGATTCTCGCCGCCGGCACCCTGGGCGAGTTGCGATCGATGATGGGGGAACGCGATGTGCTGCGTCTGCATGGGAGCTTTGACGTCGACTCGGCGCGCCAGGCGACGGAGAGGCTCGGCGACATCGAGATCGTCAGTGCCGATGAGACGACGCTGATGCTGGCGGCCTCCGGGGCGTCGCGGCGGCTGCCTTCCATCTTCGCCGCCCTGGAGCAGGCCGGGGCGGACATCCAGGAGACCACCCTGACCCAGCCGAGCCTGGAGAGCCTGTT
>JACZXM010000486.1 GCA_022571615.1 Acidobacteriota bacterium
TCGAGCGGCACCGCCCAGCCGAACGACCCGGGTGCGTGGCAGCGGCCCACAAAGACCTGCGCCGATCTTCTATCGAGATCCTCGTGTTTTTCGTCGTAGGGACAAAGTAGCTGGACTCCCTGGACGAACTGCCTCGGGCCGGTGAGACCTATCCGCTCCAGCAGCTTCAGGTTGTAACCAACGGCAAGCACGAGCGCCCGCGCCCGATACCGGACTCGGGCGGCGCCAATGGTCCCATCCGCCTCCTTCGGGTCGCACAGGACAGATACCCCGTACCGACCGCAGGTCGCGTCGCGCACGGCCAGGCCGGTTTGCAGGTAGGCACCCGCGCCCACGGCACGCTGGGCCAGGGTCTCGTCGAAGCGATGGCGTCGGACGATCCGGGCCAGTGGGCGGTCTGCGCGGTAGTCGACCTGCTGGTGATGCGGGCCGATGAAGCAAATCCGGGAGATCGAGTTGACGGTGAGCTCTCGCGGCAGGTCGAAGACCTCGAACGCTTCCTCGCCGATGATTCCAGTGCAGTTGGCGCTTGCGCCCGGCACTGTGTCGCGCTCGAGCAGAAGAACCTCGTACCCGGCCTCTGCCAGGTCACTGGCGCAGACGCTGCCCGCCGGCCCCGCGCCCGCCACGATCACATCCCAGGTCTTGAGCTGCATGGTTGTCCCGAATGCTGGAGTGTCTCCTGGCAACCGTAGCAACTCACGGGCAACCGCGTCTTCCCGGATCCGGTTGCCAACGCGCACCTGACCGCTGTTGCCACCCAGCTGTCAACATTTGGAGCCACCGCTGGCCAGCCCTGTCCACGAACGGCCTCTTCAACTTGAATCCCGACCCCATCCACGCGATCTAGTAGGAGGGGACTCCTGCGTTCTCGCCGCGTCGTCCATCCGGGATGACTCGCGCTAGCAGCACAAGCCCCCCCTAGTGAGCACGCCGTCATCGTGAGCAGCCCGCCCAAGACGCTTGATCCGCCCGCGCCCTCCGTCTTCGGAGCCCGTGGGCTTGCGGCGCTTCGCGCCCGCAGCTATGGGCTGTTATCCGGGGACTCGATCCGGGTGAGCATCACTTTCGCGATCACGCGCGCGCCTGCCTTCCTGCTGCCCATGGCCATCGCCAGCACTCTTGGTGTGAGCTCGCACACCGATCGGTTCTTTCTGGCACTCGCGCTCGCGACCTTCGCGCTCAACGCGATATCGGCCACAGCGGAGTCCGTCGCCGTGCCGTTTCTGGCCGAGGCCCAACACCAAGGGCGTAGCGGTCGTCTGATGCTGGAGCGGATGATGATCGGTGTCACGGGGGGAGTTGCCGTGGCCCTGACCGTCGCCTACGTGGGCATTCGAATCGTATGGCCGACACCCGCGACCGGCAGTCCCGACGGTGTAGGCGCAGCCGAGTACCTGCTGGCGCTAGCGCCGTATGTGGCTTTCGGAAGCGTCACTGCGCTCGCCACCGGCGCGCTCTACGCCTCGCGGCGATTCTTGATCGCTACCTCCTCCTACGGGCTCCGACCCCTGGTGGCGATCGCGTTCGTGCTCGCGCTCGGACCACGGATCGGGGCGGTCGCGCTCGCGCTCGGGCTCTCGCTCGGCAGTCTGATCCAAATACTGGCGCTGGTCGCCCCGCTCCGACGAGCCTACGCAAAGCCGCGCCCAAGAGTCCCTGCGGCAGGCGGCAAGCCCGCCTTGCCCTCTCTGTACGGCCAGGCGACATGGCAACTGCTCGCCTCACTCGTGCACGGAATCATGCCGCTGATCGACCGCTTCATGACCTGGCGATTGGAAACCGGGAGTCTCTCGATCCTGGAGTACAGCGAGCGGCTCTGGGCGGTACCAGTGAACCTGCTCGCTTCGGGGGTGCTGATCGTCTGCCTGACCGATTGGAGTCAGGCGCACGCGGACCCGCTCAAGAGGAAACAGCTGCGAAACACGGTCTTGGGAGCAGCACGGACTGTCTTTCTGGCCATGGTACCGATCGCGGCCCTGATCATCGGGCTGCGGTATCAACTGGTGGGAATGGTCCTCGGCCGGGGAGCCTTCCCCCTCGACTCCATACCGGTCGCCGCCGATACCACCGCCGTGTTGTTTGCAGGCATGCCCCTGTACCTTGTCGGACTCGTGTATGTACGGGCGCTGGTTGCCACCAAGCGCACACGATGGCTGTTTTTCGTCGCGGTGTTCCAGGTCATCGCCAAGGTGAGCGGGAACCTGTTGCTGCTACCGGTCTGGGGCGTCGTGGGAGCCGCGGCAGCCACGACCGGCGTCCACGCCCTGACGTGTGTGTTGCTGATGATGGCCTTTCGCCGGACCGAGCCGTCGACCGGAGAGGCGACATGAAAGTCGTGCACTGCATCTCCGCACTGACGCTCGGCGGGGCCGAGATGATGCTCTACAAGATCGCGGAGCGGACGCAGGAATCCCAGCCGCGGGTCGTGGCGATTACCTCCGCCGAACCCTTGGGACGCCTTTTCCACAAGGCCG